>WHTT01000016.1:0-28479 GCA_009377605.1 Luteitalea sp. | reverse complement strand
CGCGTCCTGGGTGTGGGGCGCCTTCGCGTTTGCCTGAGTCGTTCGCTCGGCACCCCGAGGGTAGACGATGACCCAGCCGTCACGCGTGCGTTCTGCTGGGTGCCCTCTGCGGCATCCTAGCACGGGGGACGCGCCGTCACACACCGCTGGGCGTTGTTCAGAAACCGAGATGGGCAGACCCTCTATGAGCCAGTGGCAGTACCCTAGGGGAGTGTGTGCCCGGCACCGCTGAAAAGGCAGTAGGTTAGTCGGGATGGTCAGCTGCGGGCACGGGCGCGCTGTGATCATCTCGCATGCCGGCGACGCGCACGGGTATCTCGGATGGGTATGTCGGACTTGACTGGTCCGATATAGCGGTGTAGAGTGACGTGTCAGTTATGAGATTGCGTCTCAATATCAGCGTTCTCGCGGCGCTGCCCTTGTTCGACCTTGCCTAGAGGAGCTGAGTCGTGGCCCAACAGGACAGCATGCCCCTGGGTGACAATGCCCACGAAGTGTTCGCCGAGACCGATCAGGTCTCCGTCTTTCGCTGTGATCGGGGATGCCTCCATCTTCAATTCGGATCGGTCAACATCACCGTGACCCTCGAGGAATTCACTGAAATTGCGGCAGTCGTGCTGTGTGCCGCGGAGCGGATGCAGATCGGCACACTGTTGCACGCCGCACAGGACAACTGACATGGCTCGTTATCGAGGTCCTCGACTGAAGATCATGCGCGCGCTCGGGACCCAGCTCCCGGGATTGTCGCGCAAGTCCACCGAGAAGCGTCCCTATCCGCCCGGCGAGCACGGTCCGAAGCGGAGACGGCGGAACATCTCCGACTACGCGCTGCGCTTGCGCGAAAAGCAGAAGGTGCGCTTCAACTACTGCGTCAACGAAGGGCAGCTTCGACGCCTCTTCGAGGCGGCCACGCGCACCAAGGGCAACACCGCGGTCAAGCTCATAGAGCTCCTGGAGCGACGGCTCGACAATGTCGTCTTTCGGGCCGGCCTCGCTCGGACGATCCCAGCGGCCCGGCAGCTCGTGGGCCATGGCCACATCTTGGTGAACGGCCGCAAGGTCGACAGGCCGTCGTTCCGCGTCACGCGCGGGGACGTCGTGTCCGTGCGACCCAGCAGTCGCGAGCTCGCACTAGGCGCGATCGCATCCGGGACCGGCCTGGATACGCCGTGGCTCGTCATCGACAAGGAGGCGCCGACCATCAGCGTCGCCTCCTATCCCGACGAGTCGTTCGTTCCCTTCGACATCCAGCCGCGCCTCATCGTCGAGCACTACTCTCGGGCGATGTAACAGTCGCTGTGCCGACGCTGTGAGCGAATCTGGCAGGTGGCCACCTGGCCGTCAGAGTCGGGGTGCGGCCAGCTGCTCGTCTGGACCGGTCTGGCGTTGGCATGGCGACGCTTCTTCCGGCGCACGTCAAAGGCCGAGCATTCTCTGTCCGAACGAACCACCACCGCCGCATAGCCTCCTCGCACATCCTTACCAGAGGCGAAAGCCGCCGGGGCTGTCACAGCCGTCGCGGCTCCTTCGTCTATGGTGTAGAGATGGACGAGCGCACGACAGAGTTCGAGCAACATCGGGGCCGGCTCTTCGGCATCGCCTATCGGATGCTCGGCTCCCGGGCGGACGCGGAGGACATGGTGCAGGAGGCCTATCTTCGCTGGCACGAGACCAACGCCGACGCGGTCCGCTCCAGTGAGGCCTGGCTGGTCACCGTTGTCACCCGGCTCTGCATCGATCGGCTGCGGGCGGCGTCGGTGGAGCGCGAGCGGTACATCGGCCCGTGGCTGCCCGAGCCGATCGCGGTGGGGCCGGCGCCCTCACCCGAGGCCACGGCGGCGCTCGCCTCGAGCCTCTCGCTCGCGTTCCTCACGCTGCTCGAACGGCTCTCGCCGGAGGAGCGCGCCGCCTTCCTGCTGCACGATGTGTTCGACTGCGACTATCCAGCGATCGCCCGCATCCTCGGCAAGCGAGAGGCGGCATGTCGTCAGATGGTCCACCGCGCCAGGGGGCGTGTCAGGCGCGATCGCCCGCGCTTCGAGGCCAATCACCAAGAGCAACGCCGCCTGCTCGAGCAGTTCAGGGAGGCGATGCACGTCGCGGACGAGGGGGCGCTCCGCGCGCTCTTTGCGGCCGATATCACGCTCGCCTCGGATGGCGGTGGCAAGGCGCCCGCGGCGACCAACATCCTCACCGGCATCGAGCGTGTGGCCCGGTTGTTCGGCGGCGTCGCCAGGAAGTGGCACGGCCGTCTCAGATACTCGCCCACCACGGTCAATGGCGAGCCCGGCCTCGTCATGTGGCACGAAGATCAGCCGCGCTCCGTGCTCGTGATCGAGGCTGCGCCGGGCGCTCGTATCGGCTCCATCTATCAACAGATGAATCCCGACAAGCTCAGGGATCTCGTCGATCGATTACATCACGGAGGCACTCATGGAACGCATCGACTATCGTGAATCGGCCCGCGGCGCGCTCAAGGCACTGTTTGGCCTGGAGACGTATCTCCGAAGCTCCGGCCTGGAGCGGAACCTCCTGCATCTGATCAAGCTGCGCGTCTCGCAGCTGAACGGCTGCGCCTACTGCATCGACATGCACTCCAAGGATCTGCGCACCGCCGGAGACAGCGAGCAGCGACTGTACCTGCTGGACGCGTGGAAGGAATCTCCCTTCTACACGGAACGCGAGCGCGCCGCCCTGGCATGGGCCGAGGCGGTGACGCGCCTTACTGGCGGTGAGGTTCCAGACGAGGTATTCAAGCTCGCCAGGAAGGAATTCAGCGAGACGGAGCTCGCTGATCTCACGCTGGCGGTTGCGGCGATCAATTCTTGGAACCGCCTCAATATTGCGTTTCGCGTGACGCCCGGAAGCTATCAGCCCGCCGCGCAGGCGGGCTGATAACGTCATCTTGACACATTCAAACGGTCTGGTGAGGGCTCCGCTTCCGAGCCAACCGTCACACGGCGCGCTTAAAATGGAAGCCATGTCCAAGCGGTCGTGTTTCTCCATACTTGTTTGTGTCGTTGTTCATTTGTTCGTTGCTGTCTACGCGCCGACGCCTGCGCGCGCGCAGTCCAGCCGGATCCGCATCATGCCGACCGATGGCGCCGAGCTCGCCGTCGGTCAGCGCTTCGATCTGCGCGTCGAAGCAACCGGTCCGGATAACGGTCCGCCTCCGCGCGGTCTGCGGGTCACGCTCGACGGAACGGACGTCACGGATGCGAATATCCTGGACGAAGGCGTGGGCGGCGAGCGCGGTGCCGGAGGGACCGGCGCCAGCGGGCCGGGACGTCGACGCGCCGGTCGCGCCCCGGCCAACAGCACGAATCTCCTCATCAGAGATCTGAGCTTCAGCGAAGCGGGTGTGCACATGATCTCGGCGCGCACGGCCGACGGGGCCGCGGCGCGCGTCGAGATCCGCGTGCATCGGCGGGAGGCGGATGTCGATGACACGCCACGCGTGCGCAACGTGATCCTCCTCCTTGGCGACGGCATGGGGACTGCGCATCGCACGGCGGCGCGGCTCGTCTCGCGCGGGCTTCGATCGGGCAAGGCGGCCGGGCGTCTGGCGATGGACACGATGGAAGCCACCGGCCTCGTGATGACTGCCTCGCTGAACGCGGTGATCACCGACTCCGCGCCGGGTATGTCGTCGTATGTCACCGGTCAGAAGGGTGCCAACAATCAGATCGGTGTCTACCCGGACAACACGGCCGATGTCTTCGACAACCCGCGGGTGGAGTATCTGGGGGAGATGTTGCGGCGCACGCGAGGGGCACGATTCAACGTCGGTCTCGTGACGACGGCTGATGTCACCGACGCGACGCCGGCGGGCAACGCAGTTCATACCTCCGATCGATCCGCTGGGCCTGGAATCGCCGCGCACTACTTCGATGAACGGGACACCAACGGCATTGCCGTCCTCATGGGCGGCGGCGCCCGCCACTTCTCGCCGAACGGTGAAGGGGACGACGAGCGGGCCGACGGCCGCGATCTCGTCGGCGAGTACCGAGATGCGGGTTATCGGCTGGTGACGACAGGCACCGAGCTCGGCACCATCCAGGCGGAAGCGGAGCCGCCGGCGCGGTTGCTTGGTCTGTTCCATCCGGCGCACATGAATGTCTCGTTCGACAAGGTGGGAGCGGGACGCTACAGCCGGGAGTTGGCGCTCGAGGAGAACGCGAGCCGGCGCGACCAGCCAATGCTCGACGACATGGCGCGCGCCGCGATACGCAGCCTTGCGGCGCACTCATCTGATGGCTTCTACCTGCTCATCGAAGGTGCCTCGATCGACAAGCAGGCCCACGCCGTGGATGCGGAGCGCACGATCTGGGACGTCATCGAGCTCGACAGAGCGGTACAGGTCGCGCTCGATTTCGCCGAGACGACGAACAACGACGCCGACCCGACCAACGATACCCTCGTCTTGGCGACCGCAGACCACGAAGCTGGCGGCCTCGCGATCATCGGCGTCGGCAATGAGCCGTACGCCCCGGCCGCGCTGGGCACCGCCGTGCGGGACTACGCCGCGGTCTTTCGCTTCGAGCGCGAGCAGTTGCTGGACTTCACGTTGAACTACGACGTGGATGAGCAAGGGTATCCGCGAGACCCCGATCCATCCCGCAAGCTCATCATCGGCTGGGCGGCCGCGCCGGACCACTACGAGAACTGGACCTCGAATCGTCTCGCGCAGGAGCCTGCGGTCGCGCGACCAGAGCCATCGGGCGATACCGAGCGCCCAACGGCCATCGCGAATCCCGAGCGGGACGGACCCGCCCAGAACAGTGACAATGAAACGATGACCGGTCGCACAATCCCGGGCTTTCTGGTCAAAGGCACGATTGAGAACGGCGCACACTCGTGCAAGCCGGCGGACCAATGTCAAGGGGATATCCCCTCGGAGCCCCACACGATCTCCGGACACACGGCGACCGACGTACCGCTCTCGGCGAGCGGACCTGGCGCACTGCGCTTCACCGGCACCTACGAGAACACCGATGTCTTCTTCAAGCTGTTGCGTGTCTTGGCGGGAGAATGAGGTGCAAGGCCCTTTACCCCTTTACCCCTTTACTCCTTTCACCTACTCTGTAGAGCGCAATGTGGCGTCGTCTACGCCGCCTCTCGCCTCCGCGCGTGATCGTGGCTTCGTTTGCCGGCGTGATTCTCGTCGGGACCCTGCTCCTGAAGCTGCCCGTTGCCAGCGCGACCGGAGCACCCCTCGGCTGGGTCGATGCGCTCTTCACGGCCACCTCCGCCGTGTGCGTGACGGGCCTCATCGTGGTCGACACCGAGACCGCGTTCTCGCCCTTCGGCCATGGGATCCTCCTGGTACTGATTCAGTTGGGCGGGCTCGGATACATGACGGTGACCACTGTCTTTGCCACGCTCATCGGCCGGCGTCTGACGCTCCAGGAGCGGCTCGTGCTGCACGCGGGCTTGAACACGCTGACGCTCCAGGAGATCGGTCGATTTGCCTTGCTCGCGTTCAAGGTCTCGCTCGCCTTTGAAGCGGTCGGCGCCGCCGTGCTCACGTGGCACTGGTGGGGTGAGTTCTCTCCCGGCGATGCTGTTTACCAAGCAGTGTTCCACGCGGTATCCGCCTTCAACAATGCCGGCTTCAGCTCCTTCTCGACCAGCTTGACCAACTACCGCGGCGACCTCGTCGTCAACGGCGTGATTACGGGGCTGTTCATCTGTGGGGGGCTCGGCTTCGTCGTGTTGGCCGACGTGGCGCGCCGCCGCGGGCCGCGCTGGGCGCTCCACACCCAATTCGTGCTCACGGCGTCGTTTGTGCTCATCGTTGGTGCGACGGTAGCCTTGTATGGGCTCGAGCGCAACAACCCGGCGACACTCGGATCGCTCGGCGTGGGCGAAGCATGGCTGGCAGCCTTCTTCCAAGCCGTCACGCCGCGCACCGCTGGCTTCAATACGCTCGACACCGGCGCACTGCGTGAGCCGTCGCTCTTCTTCGTCATGGCGCTGATGTTCATTGGTGCGGCGCCCGGCGGAACCGGCGGCGGTGTGAAAGTGACGACCTTCGGCATGACCGTGCTCGCGCTCTGGTCCACGATTCGGCGGGCGGCGGATCCGGTCCTCTGGGGACGCCGGCTGGCCGCGGACCTGGTGGCCCGCGCGTTCTTCATCTGCCTGATCGGCTTTCTCGTGTTGAACGTCGTGGCGGGTCTTCTGCTGGTGATCGAGGAAGGAGACTTCCTCCCGACGCTCTTCGAGGCCACGTCCGCCTTCGGCACCGTGGGTCTGTCGATGGGCGCGGCAGGTCAGCCGGTGAGTCTGGCCGGCGCATTCTCCCCTGTGGGGAAGGGATTGCTCGTGGCGCTCATGCTGATGGGCCGTGTAGGTCCGCTGACGCTGGCCGTTGCGCTGGCCGGCGGCCACGGCGCCGAGCGCGTACGGTATCCGGAAGGCAAGCTGCTCATCGGGTGAGGACCTATGGCGCTCAAATCAGTGGCGGTGGTCGGGTTGGGACGGTTCGGCTCTGCCGTGGCGGAAGCACTCTCTGACCTCGGCCACGATGTCATCGGTGTGGACAGCGACGAGGAGAAGGTGCGCGGCCTCGCCGATACGCTCGCGCACGTGATGCAGCTCGATGCCACCGACGAAAAGGCGCTCACGGCGGCCGGCGTGTCGGACGTCGAGATCGCGGTCGTCTCGATCGGCGAGAACGTCGAGTCGAGCGTGCTCATCGTCATGGTGCTCAAGGAGCTTGGCGTCACGCACATCATCGCGAAGGCCACCACGCCGCTGCACGGGCGCATCCTACAGCGGCTGGGTGTCTCGCGAGTCGTGTTCCCCGAGCGGGAGATGGCCGTTCGGCTGGCCCACAGTCTTGCCGTGCCGAATGTGCTCGACTATGTGGAGCTGTCGCGTGACTTCAGCATCATCGAGTTGCCCACGCCGAAAGAGTTCGTCGGGAAGACGCTGCGCGACGTCGGCTTGCGGGCGACGTATGGTGTGAACCTGATCGCGCTCAAACGGCAACCGGAAGCTGCGGGAGATGTGGTCACCGACATCGCCCCGAGCCCGGACGCCCCGCTCCATGCGGGCGACACACTGGTGCTCCTGGGCCGACACGATCGTCTCCTGGCGCTCCATGAGCAGGTGTCGTGAGTGTGCGCACGAGATACGGCCGACGGCAACACTGCCTGCTTGCACTGCTGGTCGTCACGGCTGCCAGCGACCTGGCCACGGCGCAGACACCGCAGCCCGTGCGCGAGGAGGTGATCGTCACCGCCACCGCTGCGCCGGTGCCTTTTGACGCGGTTGCCCGGCATGTCGTTGTCCTCACGCGCGAGCAAATCGCCCACTTGCCGGTGCGCTCGGTGCCCGAGCTCTTGCGCTTCGCGCTGGGCGTCGATGTGCGGGCGCGCGGTCCGTTCGGGTCGCAGACCGATTACAGCCTCCGCGGCGCCGGCTTCGGGCAGACGCTCGTCTTGATCGACGGCGTTCGCCTGAACGACGCGCAATCGGGGCACCACAATGGTGATCTGCCTGTGCCGCTCGAGGACATCGAGCGCGTCGAGGTGATGCTCGGTGCCGGCTCGTCACTGCACGGTGCCGATGCCTTTGGCGGCACGGTCAACGTCATCACGCGCTCCGATGCGAGTCGATGGGAGGCGCGCGTAGCGACGGGACAGCATGGGCTCGTGCAGGCCAGCGGCTCCGGCGCTCTCGGGCAAGGCTCCCGCGTGCTCCGCATATCGGCCGCCAGCGAACGATCCGATGGCTTCGCCTTCGCCCGCGACTTCCGTCATGTCGTGGCGCGCATGTCGGCGCAGATCAGCCGCGGGGCGAAGATCTCCGTCGCACATCTCGACAAGGAGTTCGGAGCGGACGGCTTCTACGGTCCTGCGCCTTCTCGCGAGTGGACGAGTCAGACGCTCGTCTCCTCGACTCACGAGGCACGGCTCAGTGCACGGTGGGAGAGTGTGGCGCAGCTGTTCTATCGGACGCACGGCGACCGGTTCCTGTACGACGTGCGCCAGCCGGGACAGTTCGAAAACCGACATCGCACGCATGCGGCCGGCGCATCGCTCGAGGCGCACTACCGTTGGGCGCCTGGCCATCGGCTCAGTGTCGGCACCGAGGTGGCTGGCGATTGGCTCGACTCGAGCAACCTCGGTGTTCACCGCGTCGGTCGCGGCAGTCTCTTCGCGGAGCTGCAGCAGCCGATCGGCCGCGTGCTCTTCTACCCGGCGGTCCGCGTCGACGCCTACAGCCGATATGGCACCGCCTGGAGCCCATCGCTCGGCGTCACCGCCATGGCCACACGAAAGGTGAAGTGGCGGGCGTCGGTCGGGCGCGCCTTTCGCGCCCCGACGTTCACGGAGCTCTTCTACACGGACCCCAATCATCAGGCATCGAGTGATCTGGACGCCGAGACAGCATGGTCCGCGGACGCCGGCCTGGACTACCTTGCTGCCCAGAGCTGGGCGGCCAGCGCGACGGTCTTCGTGCGGCGCGAGGAGAACGTGATCGATTGGATACGGGCCTCGACGGACGAGCGCTGGCGGACGTCGAACATCCGGCGTCTCGATACCGGCGGCGTCGAGGTCGGACTATCGGGACGCCTGGGCGAGGACGGCTGGCTGGGCGTCCAGTACAGTTGGCTTCGCACTCGGGCCCGAGAGCTCACACTGCTTTCCAAATATGCGCTGGACTACGCCCCACACAGCATTGCCGTGTGGGGGAGCGCAGACGTGGGCGCCGGCATCATCGTCGGACCGCGTCTCGAGCACAGGCGTCGTACCGACGGGCAGCGCTACTGGCTGGCGGATGCCCGCGTGAGCCGTCGCTTCGGGCGCTTTGGCCTATTCGTCGAAGCGAGCAACCTGCTCGATGCAGACTACCGCGAGGTGGCGGGTGTCGAGATGCCCGGGCGCTGGGTGCGCGCAGGGCTCGAGCTGCGGTGATGCGCCCACCGACCGGCGTCCGACCTTCGATGTCATTCCACCATGCCAGATATCGACGCTCGTGCGAGATCGAGAGGGAAAGAACGGATCAATAGGTGGTGAATTTTAAAGTAACAGTTTATAATGCACCACGATGCGTTTTGTGCCACGCCATTTGGCGGACGAGCTGCTTCGAGCCAGCCGCCAGTTTTCCGCTGTCTTGATGACCGGGCCCCGCCGCAGCGGCAAGACCACGCTCCTCAGAAAGCTGTTCCCTCGAGCCGACTATTACCTGTTGGAAGATCCTGATGTCGTGGCGCGTGTTCGGACTGATCCTCGATCATTTCTGGACGGCGTGCGACTCCCCGTGATCATGGACGAGATCCAGAACACACCGGAGCTGTTCAACTACATCCGCACTCGCATCGATCGTGGACCACGCCCTGCGCGGGGGCAATGGCTCCTGACCGGGTCGCAAGAGGCATCTCTGATGGAGAACGTCACGGAGTCGATGGCAGGGCGGGCGGCCGTCCTGCACATGTTGCCGCTGTCGACCCGCGAGTCCGGTCGTGTATCGCTGCGGCTGGGAGGCTTTCCAGAGGTGCTCGCGCGACCCCAGGGTGCTGAGCGGTGGTTCCGCTCCTACGTCCAGACATACCTGGAACGCGATGTGCGAGCCGTCACCGCGATTCGCGACCTTGCGACATTTCGCCGGTTCCTGGCGTTGCTCGCGTCCCGTTGCGGGCAAATGCTCAACCGCGCCGCGCTAGCAGCGCCGCTGGGGGTCTCGGTGCCGACGATCTCGCAGTGGCTCAGCGTTCTTGAGATCACCGGACAGATTTTGCTGGTGCCTCCCTTCTTCGAGAACTTCGGCAAGCGTCTCGTGAAGTCGCCCAAGCTCTATTTCATCGACTCTGGGCTGGCGTGTCACTTGCTCGGCATCGATTCTCAGACGGCCCTCGACCGTTCCCCTTTCCTCGGTCCGCTGTTCGAGGGATTCGTGGCATCCGAGATCGTGAAACAGCAGGCCAATAGCGGGCGCCGTAGCGAAATCTATTGCTTTCGAGACGAGCGAGGACTGGAAGTCGACTTCGTTCTGGTGCCACGTGCCCGCGAGCTGACGCTCATTGAGGCGAAGGCTTCACGAACGGTGACGCCGGCCATGGCCCTGCCGCTGACGCGACTGGCCGAGAGCTCGAAATCCTACAAGACGAGCTGCCTGGTTGTGCACCGTGGCGGCGCGGATTCCCAGGCGCTGACGGCATTGCTTCCTGGAGTCGCTGCGGTCACATTGGCGCAGGCTCTCGAACGTGTGAGCAAGACTCGTCGCCCACGCCGCCGCTGACGATTACCTTCTCGACAGGACCGTCGCCAATGACGGTGCACTCGCGCGGGGTCACTCAAATCACACAAGACGACAGTATCGTAGCCAACGCAGCGCCATAGCAACGAAACTGTCAGGGCTGAGGCCTACGATGGACTGAACGGTTTCGCCATTGGCACGGGCGAGACGCACACATCGACTGAGCTCCACGATTTCCGCGATGGCGAGGCGCTCGCCCAGGTGCTGCGCAACGAGGTGGTGCCGCTCTTCTACGACCGCGATAAAGACGGCCTGCCGCGCCGGTGGATTGCGCGAATGAAGCGGGCGATCCGCACGCTCGGCTGGCGTTTCAGCGCAGACCGTATGGTCACCGACTACGCGCTCACATCCTATATCCCGGCGGCAGGTGGCACGAGCCGTGACATGAGTCGGTTTTGAGCCCTCGCCGACGTCGAGCTCACCCGCCGCTGTGGAGAGGGTCACGCGTCGGAACGACCGGCTTCAGCAATTCCTCTGCCGCCCGCGCGTCGACTGGCGGGTCCTCGCAGGCGAGCGGGCCGCTGTCCGCCCGAACGGCGCAGTGCTCGCGCACGATCTCGAAGGCGCGGGTCAGCTCGCTCCGGCCGACGACCGCTGCACTGACATGGTCAGCGAAGAAGTTCGCGAACGCGCCGATGTAGCGGCCGTTGTTCCGCATGCGCTGGCCGTGGCCGGCCCAACGCTTGCGGCCGTCCGAGCAGTCTAGGATTCGCTGGAAGTTTGGGCGAAGTCCCTCGATGAGCGTGTCGAGCGCCGGCTCCTCAATTGGTAAACGACAGGCGGCGCGTAGCTCCGCGATGCACTGGTTGATTGCCATCTCCGATATCTTGCGCATTGCACTTCTCCCACTGTTGAATTCAGCCTGTGTTTCGTCGCACAGGACGCCTCGGCGAGGCGTCCCTACCACGACGATGGCAGGGCGCGCTCGCGGAGGCGGCCGCACCACGACGATGGTAGGGCGCGCTCGCCGAGCGCGCCCGCACCGATGTGCAGCGTGGCACGCGTGTGCGAGGCCGGTCCGTGGCGTAAACTGTGCAGTACTTCCAATGCCTGCACACTTCGACGTCGCCATCATCGGGCTCGGTGCCATGGGCAGTGCCGCCGCGTATCACCTCGCACGCCGCGGCCGCCGCGTCCTGGGTCTCGATCAATTCACGCCGCCGCACACGAAGGGCTCATCGCACGGCAGGACGCGCATCATCCGCGAGGCGTACTTCGAGCATCCGCAGTACGTCCCCATCGTTCGCCACGCCTACACCTGCTGGGCTCGTCTCGAGGCGGAAAGCGGCGAGCGCCTGTTCGAGGAGACTGGCGGCCTGATGATTGGCGCTCCTGACAGCCGGGTCGTGAGCGGCGCACGGACCAGCGCAGAGCTCCACGGTTTGCCGTACGAGGAGCTGTCGGCGCCGGAGGTCCGTCGTCGCTACCCCGCCTTGCAGCTCTCCGACGACATGGTTGCGCTGCTGGAGCCGCGTGCGGGCATGCTTTTGCCGGAGCGCGCGGTCGAGGCGCATCTACATCTCGCGACCGCGTGTGGCGCCACGCTGCAGACCAACGAGACCGTGACGAGCTGGCAGGCAGGAGCAAACGAAGTCACGATCGTGACAACCGGCGGCCGGTACATGGCCGAGCGGTTGATTATTGCTGCCGGTGCCTGGCTGGCCGGGCTCGCACCGGAGTTGGCGCTGCCTTTGACCGTTGAGCGGGTCGTGATGCACTGGTTCGACCCGGGTGAGCAGGTGGCGCAATTCGTCCCCGATCGCCTGCCGATCTTCATCGTCGAGTATGCGCCCGGCTTGATGTTCTACGGCTTCCCGGCGCGCCCGGAGGGGGTGAAGGTCGCCAGACATCACCAGGGCGAAGCGACGGATGCCGCCGGCGTGCAACGGGATGTCGCGCCCGAGGAGGTCGACGCGATGCGATCGCTCGTCGCCCGCTTCTTGCCTGGTCTAGGCGACGGTTGGTTGCGCTCCTGCGTTTGCCTCTATACGAATACACCAGACGAGGGCTTCATCATCGATACGCACCCAGTCCACTCCCGGGTGTTGATCGTGAGCGCCTGTTCTGGGCATGGGTTCAAGTTCTCGAGCGCCATCGGAGAGATTGCGGCCGACCTCATCACAGAGGGCCGCAGCGCATTCGACCTCACACCCTTCCGCCTGTCGCGCTTCGGGTAGCGGAAAAAGGAACCGGGTACCTTTTCGGTGCCGAAAAGGTACCCGGTTCCGTTTTTACTCCTGCCGCAGCGCCTGCGACGGTGCGAGCGACGCGGCACGTCGCGCTGGGATCCAGGCGGCCAGGAGGCCAACGAACACCAGCACGCTGATGGAGGCGGCCATCGGGAGGATGTCGAACGGACCGACGCCGTAGAGCAGCGCGTGCACGGCTCTGGCGCCAGCCAGCGTGATCGGAAGGCCAATCAGCACGCCTGCGGCAATCAGCACGACAGCCTCGCGGAGCACGAGTCGGAGGATGCGTGCGCGGTCGGCACCAAGCGCCATGCGGATGCCAATCTCACCGGTGCGCCGCGTCACCGAGAAGTTGAGCAGGCCGTAGAGCCCAATTGCAGCAAGCGTGAGCCCCACCCAGCCAAACGCCATCGACAGAGATGCCAGCAGTCGCTCCTGCGCCAGCGAAGCGTCGCGCTCCTCGATGAGCGTGCGCACGCGGGTGGGATACTCGCGTCCCAGATTGCGGAGCTCCCGCCGCACGGTGGCCGCAATCGGCCCAGGATCCGTGGCCGTTCGTATGAGCAGCCTCGGCGCCCACTGCCCACCTGGCGACGCTTGCCAGAAGTTTTCGTACACGACCAGGGTGTTGCGCGCTCGTGGGTTGGCGATGATGGCATCCCGTGCGACGCCGATGATCTCTCGCGCAGGGGTCTCGGGATCCGGGCCGATCGTGATCTGTCTGCCCAATGGATTGCGGTTCCCAAAGAGTCTGCGCGCCAGAGACTCACTGACGATTGCGGTCCGCATGCCGCCTGGCGCGTCGCTTCGATGGAAGTTGGTGCCCGCCACGAGCGGTATACCCATCAGGTGCAGAAAGCCATCGGTCACGCTCGCCACATCCGACGCGATTTCGTCTTCCGATACGCCGGGAGCACGAACCGGCTCGAGATACGATTCTGCCGCTGACAGCGGCAAGACCCTCGACAGCGCGACGTCCCGCACGCCCGCGATGTGCCTCATTCGCTCGATGAGGTCGCGATAGTACGCGCCGCGAGAGAATTCGCTCCGATAAGCACCCGGCAGCGGCAAGAGATGCATGCTCAGCATGCCTTCCGCCGTCAGGCCGAGCGACATGACCCGCAGTTGTGCAAGCGCCGCTGCAAAGAGAACCGCACCGGTGACGAGCGCCAGCGTCATGGCGACCTGCGCCACCACGAGCGCACGTCGCCACGGAGCTCGATCGCCGACCACGCGGCTCGACGATCCGCTCAGCAGTGTCGCTACGCCCGCGCGGCTATTCCTCGAGGCTGGCGCGATCGCAAAGAGGAGAAATGCAGTGACCGCGGCCGCGCAGGTGAACAAGAGCGTGCGCGCATCCGGCGTGACGTCGAGCGCGAAGCCGGCAATCGCAAACGCAGCACCGAACAGGGACACCAGGAACGCTGTCTGCACGTATGCGAGAGCGATACCGGCGCCCACGGCCACGACGAGCAGGATCAGGCTCTCCGCGAGCGTATCGCGGATCAACACCCAGCGGCTGGCGCCGAGCGCGAGGCGAACCGACATCTCGCCTCGTCTTGCCTGGGCGCGCGCCAGGAGGAGATTCGCCACGTTGACACACGAGACGAGCAGCACGAGGGCGGCAATGCCAAAGAGTGCGATCAGCGGGGCTTCGAATCGATCACGCAGCGCGAACCGGTCGAGACCTCCCGAGGCGGGTGTCACTGAGAGCTCGTAGCTCAGATAGCGCTCGCGGTCACGTCCCTGAGATGTCGGCGAGACCGACTCCTGCAAGAGTCGCGGCCATATCGTTTGCAGCCGCGCCGTGACCTCGCCGCTGGAGTCGTCCCGCTTGAGCCGAGCAAATGTCGTCGTCCCGCCGTTTGAAACGCCCTCCAACTCGTATTGCAAGCTGAGCGGGAAGATGATGTCGGGCGGGAAGCCAAGCTGCACGCCTCTGAATCCGCGCTGCGTGACGCCAACAATGCTGCCCGGTTCACCGTCGATGGTCAGCTTCTCGCCGATGACGTCTGCGCGCCCTCCAAACTCACGCTGCCAGACGTCGTAGCTCAAGACCGCCACATGCGGCGCGCCAGGCACATCATCCGCCGGTTCCAACAGCCTGCCCAGCGCCGGCCTCACACCGAGCGTTTCAAAGCAGTCGCCCGTCATGGAGTGCGTCCACCTCGAGGAGATCCTGCCGGCCATTTCAACGGTCGGCCCTTGCGTGAGGAAACCACACACGCCGTCGAAGACCTCTTCGCGCCGGATCGCCTCGAGGAGCGATGCGGACAGTCCGCGGCCGTAATGTTCATCCACGGCATCGACTCGGACCAGCCGCCCCGGCTCGCGGACCGGCAACGGCCGCAGCAGGAGGGCGTCCATCAGGGTAAACATCGCCGTGGTCGCGCCGATGCCGAGCGCGAGCGACGAGACCGCCGCAATCGTGAATCCAGGGCTGCGTCGCAGTTGCCGGAGCGCGTAATGGAACACCCGCATCACCGAGTCTCCTGAGGGAAGGTGGAGCCTTGATTCTAGACAGAAAGAGGGACAGTCTCCGTTTCCCTCTTCGCAGTCTCGAGAGAGATGTGAAGCCTTTAATTCTAGATCCTTCGAGAGCATGATGTTAAACTGCCGCACAATCAGAGGCTTGCAGATTACGGCCGGGCCCGACCGTTCCGCCTTCGCGCTTCGGTGGACAAGTAGGTCGGGCGCGACGGCCTTCGCGGGCGCGTCCACATCTCGCGGGAGGGGATGAATGAGAAGAACCGTGGGTTTCCTCGTTGCATTCTTGGTGGTGATTGCTGTACTGCCTGCGTATGGCCAGGACTATCGCGCCAGGGTCCAAGGCGTGGTCGCTGATCCGGACCAGGGAGTCATCCCAGGAGCCACCGTCACGCTGGTCAACGTCGACACCGGCGTCGCCACGGTCCGGCAGACCAACGACACCGGACGTTACCTGTTCGACTACGTCGAGCCGGGTCTCTACCTGCTGACCGTGG
The DNA here is from genome assembly GCA_009377605.1 of Luteitalea sp. Lineage (NCBI taxonomy): Bacteria > Pseudomonadati > Acidobacteriota > Vicinamibacteria > Vicinamibacterales > Vicinamibacteraceae > Luteitalea > Luteitalea sp. The sequence continues at coordinate 13,037 of WHTT01000016.1, read as the reverse complement.
AGCTGGATGGCTTCGCCCCGTTCACCCGTGAGAACATCCGCGTGCAGTCACGCGGCGACGTTACCGTCGATGCCGTCCTGAGCCCGGGTGGGATTCAGGAGAGCGTGACCGTGACGGAGGCGCCCGCAGCCGTCCAGTTCAACACGTCGAGCACGATGCTTTCGGTCGACACGAAGATGGCCAACGAGCTGCCGCGCTTCGACCGCAACCCGTTCAAGCTCGCGCTGCTCGATCCGGCGGCCGTCAACACGCGTACCGAGATGAATCCGTATCACTCCTGGGCGGCCAACAGCATCGAGCTGGGCGGAGGCACGAGTCTGAAGAACGATCTCAAGGTCGACGGCAGCCCTATCGGCGTCGGCCACAAGGCGACCTACACGCCGTCTCCCGACGCGGTCCAGGAGGTCACCATCCTCCAGAACAGCGTGGACGCCGAGTCTGGTCACAGCGCGGGCGGTGTCGTCAGCATCACGATGAAGTCCGGGACCAATCAGTGGCAGGGCAGCACCTTCTTCTCGGGGCGGTACCCTGAGCTCAATGCACTGAACGACCGGACAACGGGTGACGAGAGCAAGTCGCGAAATACGATGTTTGGCGGCGTTCTGGGGCATCCGATCGTGCAGAACAGAGTGTTCCACTTTGCCTCGTACGAGCAGTGGCGGCCCCACGACCAGCTCACGATCGTTCGGACGATGCCCACGGCGCGGGAGCGTGCCGGCGATTTCTCCCAATCGTACAACCCTGATGGCAGTCTGCGCGTCATCTACGATCCCTGGTCTACGGTGTTGAATCCGGAAACGGACACGGTCACGCGCACACCGTTCCCCGGCAATCGCGTTCCGGCCGACCGCATGGATCCGCTCGCCCAGCGCTTGATGGAGAGCTTGTGGGAGCCGAACCGGCCCGGTGACGACATCAGCGGTCTGAACAACTACCAAGCCACGGCGACACGGATTACCGACTACAAGAACTTCTCCAATCGCGTCGACTGGAACATCAACGACAAGTGGAGGGTCTACGGGCGGTTCAGCCGGATCCACACCATCGTCGAGACGTTGAATCCCACACCAAACGACTCACCCGCCTTTGGTCCGCGCGACATGAGCACCCGGCACGCGCTCAGCGTGTCCGGAGACGCGCTCTGGACCGTGAACGACCGCACCCTGGTCAACCTGCATGGCGACTATCACTCGCTCGTGGACGACTACGGTGCGCCGGGCTTCGATCTGGGCTCGGCCGGGTGGTCGGAGTTCTGGCCCAACAACGCTTGGTATGAAGCTTTCGAGACCGGCTTCCCGGTCTACCATCCGCGGATTAACATTGGCGGCTCACACTTCGGCCAGACCGGTGTGTTTTGGTATCAACATCCCAATGCCACGACGTTCAGCGCGAAGCTGTCCCAGCAGCGCGGTGCACACTACTGGAAGGTGGGCTTCGAGACGCGGCGCAGCGGCGGCGAGACGCTGGTCACCGGCACGAACGGCCTGTTCTTCAACGCTGCGACGACGGCTGACACGTTCATCAACCCGGACACGCGCCAGTCGGGTCATCCCTACGCGTCGTTCCTGCTCGGTGCGCTCGCTTCCGACTCGGTGGCGGTGTCAAAGCCAGTGAAGCGGCCGCGGACAGAGTTCTACGCTGGGTTCATCCAGGACGATATCAAGCTGAGTCAGCGACTCACGTTGAACCTCGGGCTTCGTTATGAGTTCGAGACCCCGTGGCACGACCCCGACTACAACATGTCGCGCTTTCTCGACCTCTCTCAGCCGATTCCGGAGATGCAGGCGAACCCGCCGGACATTCCGGAGGCGGCCCGCGCGCTGATGGGCGACGCCTACGCGTTCAACGGCGCGTGGGTCTTCACCGACAGCGAGAATCCTGGCATGTGGGATACACCGAAGGGGGCGTTCATGCCGCGTGCAGGCCTCGCGCTGCGCATCAACGACAAGACTGCCCTCCGAGCCGGGTATGCCCGCTACGTCGTGCCGACCGAGTACAACTTTTCGCCTTCTCCGTTTTCTGGGTTCGAAGCGCTCAACTTTCTCGAGCCGCCCTATCTTGGGTTCGACGCCACTCAATCCGTGGCGCCTCCCCTCGAAGGGGTCCCGCAAGCGCGCCTGAGCGATCCGTTTCCGGCGGACAGCAATCCGTTGATTCCGCCGCTCGGCAAGGACAATGGCCGCTCCCTTGGTCTCGGCGGCGACAACCTCGTGTGGTACCAGCAGGACCTCGAGCCGGAGGTGAACGATCGGATCAACATCTCGCTCCAGCGGGAGCTGCCAGGCAGGGTTGTCACCGACATCACCTACTTCGCCAACTTCGGCCACAACGTCCCGTACACGCGAAATATCAATCAGATGGATCCGCGCCTGTCGTACGAGCACGGCAGTGAGCTGGACGCGACGGTGCCAAACCCCTTCTATCAGTACCTCACTCCGGAGACCTTCCCGGGTCCGCTCCGCAACCAAGAGACGATTGCGCTCAGCGAGCTCCTGCGCACCTATCCGCAGTACGGCGGTCTGTACGTCGCGTATTCGCCGGGTCGGCGATCGCGCTATCACGCGCTCCAGCTCAGTGTCCGCCGCGCGCATCTGAATGGGTACAGCTTTCTCTTCGGGTACAACTACAATCGCGAGCGGACTGAAGAGTTCTTCGATTCGGTCGCGAACTATCTCGACGAGCTCACGTTCCAGGACATTGGCGGTCTCCGGAGCCCGCGGCATCGGCTGTCAGCAGCGGGCATCTACGAGCTACCGTTCGGACGCGACCGCGCCTATCTCGCGAACCTCCATCCGGCGCTGGACGCTCTTGTGGGCGCCTGGCAGGTCGCCGGCGCCTTCTACTTCAACTCTGGTCAGTACCTGCGCTTCGGGCCCGCGTTGGTCGACGGCGATCCGACGCTCGGCAACCCGACACCCGACCGCTGGTTCGACACGTCCAAGTTCCAGCAGCAGCCGGATTACACGCCACGGACGAACCCGTTGCAGTATCCCGGCCTCACAGGTCCCGTATACTGGACGATGGATGGCACGCTCACCAAGCAGTTCCGATTGAGGGGCGACACACGGGTCGAGTTCAAGCTCGCCGCGTACAACGTGACGAACCGGCTCAATCGTGCGAATCCCGTCACCAACGTGCTCAACGCGAACTTTGGCCGCACGCTCCGGCAGCTGGGCGGCTCGACCGGCCGGCAGTTGGAGCTCGGCTTGAAGATTCTGTTCTAGATTTCTAGTGACGAGTGACGAGTGGCGAGTGAGGGCGCCTCCTTCGGCGAGGGCTAGCGGCGACCGCGTCGGAGCTTCGCCGGCCCTCAACGCCAGCCGTAGTGCTACGAAGCGCCGGGTCGTCACTCGTTGTCACTCGTCACTGATTATGCCGCCTCGAATCGCTGTCTTCCCCAAGTGCTACTTCGACGAGCTCTGTGACGGCCGGCGTGACTACCTCTGGTGGATTCGGGAGGCGCAGTCGCTCGGCGGCGAAGGGCTCGAGCACTACGACGGGTTCTTTCGATCGCTTGCGGCCGCCGACGTCGATCCGGTGGTTCGCCTCGTCGAAGCGACCGGTCAGGTGAGCGCGATGCTCTGCTTCTCGCCAGATTTCACGCACCCTGATCCCGACATCCGGGCGCGCGAGGTCGCACGGCAGAAAGCGGCCATCGACCTCACCGACCGGCTCGGAGCGCGATTCTGCCGCACGTTGAGTGGTCAGCGCTATCCCGAGCTCACGCGGCAAGAAGGCGTCGCGCGCACGGTCGACGGCATCCTCAGATCGCTCGATCACGCCGAGCGCCGGAACGTGACGCTCTGCCTCGAGAACCACTACAAGGACGGCCGCTGGCGCTATCCGGAGTTCGCACAGCCGCAGGACATCTTTCTGGAGATCCTCGACCGCATCGACTCGCCCCGGTTCGGCGTGCAGTATGATCCATCGAACGCGATCGTTGGTGGTTACGATCCGATGACGTTTCTCGAGCACGTGAAGCACCGGGTTGTGACGATGCACGCGTCGGACCGGTACCTCGCGTCAGGCGCCACGCTCGACGATCTGCGGCAGGCAGACGGTACGCTCGGCTACGCCGACCAGCTCCGCCATGGTGAGACCGGCAAGGGACTCAACGACTACGACGCAATCTTCCGGATTCTGTCGAGCGTGGGATTCGACGGCTGGATCTCGGTCGAAGATGGAATGAACGGCCTCGAGGAGCTTGCGCGCTCCGTGGCGTTTCTCAAGGAGAAGAGGAGTGCCGCGATGCCGTCACGCGCCTCGCCTTGACGATGATGCAGACACAGCCCGCAGTGGTCCACTATGCCCTCCAACCGCTCGCCGTCGAGCTGCGCGAAGTGCCGGTGCCCGATATCGGTGACGAGGACGTCCTGCTGGAGGTCGGCGCTGCATCGGTGTGTGGATCGGACGTGCATCAGGCCTGGTGCACGCACAGCTGGCCGGTTGCGACGCCGGTCGTGCTCGGTCACGAGTTTGCCGGCACCGTCGCCGTCCGGGGGCGCGCGGTACGCGCGGTGCGCGAGGGTGACCGTGTGGTGAGCGAGACAGCGGCCGTGATTTGCGGCGCCTGCCTGATGTGCCGCACGGGCCGTTACAACCTGTGCCCGTCGCGCAAGGGCTTCGGCTACGGCGTGGACGGCGGGATGGCGCGCTTCGTCCGCGTGCCGGCGCGCTGCTTGCACGCGGTGCCGGACGACCTGCCGTTCGATCTCGCCTGCCTCGCCGAGCCGCACGCCGTGGCGTACCAGGCGATGTGCGTCAACGCGCACATCCGGCCCGGCGATACAACCGTGATCCTGGGCCCTGGCCCCATCGGCTTGCTGTGCGCCCGCATGGCGGCCCTTTCCGGCGCGTATCCGCTCGTCGTGGCCGGTCGCGGTGTGGATGCGCCGCGCCTCGAGACGGCGCGCGCGCTTGGGGCGACGCACACCGTCAACGTGGATGCCGAACGTCTCGACGAAGCGGTGCGCGCGCTCGACCCGCTTGGCGCCGATCTCGTGTGCGACGCGACCGGTGCCACTCGGCCGCTCGATGTCGCCTTGTCGCTGGTCACGCCGGGCGGGCAGATCGTCAAGGTGGGATGGTCACCCGAGTCGGCGCCGGTCGATCTCAACCCGCTCGTGCAGAAGAACGTTCGGCTGCAGGGCTCGTTCAGTCACAACTATCCCGTCTGGGAGCGCGTCGTTGATCTCATCGCGCATCGCCAGACAAAGCCGGAGCTCATCGTGGGGCTTCGCACCGGGCTCGCCGCCTGGCGCGGTGCCTTCGAGAGCATGCACGACGGCACGGTCATCAAGTCCGTCTTGATTCCCTCGCAGTAGAGGGTGGCCGTCCGTAACCTGGGGCTCCTCACGTGGCAGTCGACACTCAGCACGTTCCAGTTTCCCTGACAGATCGGGTGGCGCTGGTCACCGGATCGACATCCGGCATCGGACGAGGGATCGCGCAGCTCTTCGCAGCGCTGGGTGCGAAGGTCATCGTGCACGGGCGCGACCCCGACCGGGCTCGCGATGCGGCCCAGGCGTTGGCAGACCAAGGTGGCCAAGCCCGATCCCTGTCGGCGGACTTGGTTGACGACGAGGCGTGTCGAACGTTGATAGACGAGGCCGCGGGTGCCTTTGGCGGTCTCGATATCCTCGTGAACAATGCCGCCGACACGTCTCGTGGCGACGTCGAGGACACGCCCGTGCAGTTGTGGGACCGGATCCTCGCGGTGAACCTACGCGCGCCCTTCGTTCTCCTCCAGCGCGCGATTCCACACTTCCGGCGAACGGGTGGCGGCAGCGTCGTCAACATCGGATCGATCAACGCCTACATTGGTGAGCCAAAGCTCTGCGCCTATTCGGTCTCGAAAGGCGGTCTGATGACCCTCACCAAGAATGCGGCCGCGCTCCTCAATCGCGACAGGATCCGCGTGAATCAAATCAACGCAGGCTGGACGCTCACCGAGGGTGAAGATCGCGTGAAGCGCGAGCAGGAAGGGCAGCCGGCGAATTGGCTCGCCGAGGCCGTGAAGACGCGGCCGTTCGGCCGGCTCCTGAGCCCGGCGGACATCGCCTACGCTGCTGCCTATTTCGCATCCGATGCAAGTGCGTGTGTCACAGGCACGGTGCTCGACCTCGAGCAGTATCCGGTCGGCGCGCCACCGAATTGGTGAGGGGTCATTCATCCGCGGTCGATGCGGCACTGGAAGCAGTTGTTGGTCGCGGAGCGGACGTGCACGAACGCGACCTCCGGCCGCTCGAGGAGCGAGGCAGCTGCATCGGCGATTCGATCGGTAGCGACTATGGCACCCGTGCCGTAAATGATGCGCTCATCATTGGAATATCCACGAACGATCATCTGCGACGACTTCAAGAGCATCTCTGGCGCTTCGGTGCTCTCCGCATGTCGCGGGCATGTGTCGGCGTGCAAGAAGACTGGACCAGTCTCAGCATACGGCTGCAGCCTGCTGAAAGGCCGAGAGGCGAGCACCAGATACTCGTCACCCACGGTGACGTCCGTGAGGCAATGCCGGCACGGGATACGCGATGAGCCATCGGCGGTTCGCTTTTCCGGTGGGCGGCCATACGCGTCCAACTCGCCGCGCTGATGAGCGCGAGCAATCTCTGTCGGCATCGCACGAAAGCAGATGGGCATGATCAGTCTCCTCGGAAGCAATCAAGCCAACGTACTTCGTGAACGGCTGGAGATGCCGTCCGTTTCTTGCGCACGAATCTGACAGGGATGGTTCTCACGTTCGCGCCCCGGCCGGGCGAGTTGTGAGATCCGTGCGCGCGTGGGCACTGCGAGCGTCCCGTCACGTGCGGCGGTCGAATAGCGCCTGCGCCTCGTGGAACGGGTAGAAGCTGCGTTCAATCAATGTCCACGTTCCTGCCTCATGGACCTCCTTGGCGATCTCCCGCAGCGCGCCGAGCGTCGCCAGCATTGCCGCCGCGCCGAGGCTCACTCGTCGCGCGCCTGCCGTGAACAGCACGTCGGCCGCAGGTGCGCCCGGTACGGCCATCACGCTGATCGGGCCGATCGCATCGGCCAGCTGGCGGACGATATCGGGATCGATTGCGAGCGGAACGAACACGAGGTCGGCGCCGGCCTGTAAGTAGGCACGTCCACGCTCGATGGTCATCGCGACACGCTCCTCGAGGTCGGTGCCGAGACCGAGCAAGAACGTGTCGGTCCGAGCGTTGATCACGAGCGGAACGCCGCGCCGTTCCGCTCGTGATCGCGCTGCGGCGATCCTCGAGGCCTGATCCTCAACGCTGAAGAGCGGCGTTTGCCCAACGCCGCCGGTGTTGTCCTCCAGGTTCACGCCTACGGCGCCGACCTCCAGCACCGCGTCAACGGTCTCAGCGACGTCCGATGAGGCGGGGCCGTACCCTGCTTCGATGTCGGCGCTCACCGGCCGCTGGCAGGCGGCCACTATCGACGCAATCTCGCGAACCATGGCGTTGCGTTCGATCAGCTGACCATCGCGCAATCCGCGGGCGTAGGCAATTCCCGCGCTCGTCGTTGCAATGGCCGGAAATCCTGCCTCCTCGAAGACGCGTGCGCTTGCTGCGTCCCACGCATTGGGTAGCAGCAGGCGGCCGGCGAGGTTGATCTCGCGGAATTCAGTAGCGCGTGACACGTGATCCAATCGAGTCATCTCTAGAAACCTTGAGGGTCAAGAACGGGATGCATGTGAGCCACGTTTCGGGTGTGCGAGCACGGCGCGTTCGGCGAACGCGCCCTACCGTGGACGATGGTAGGGCCGCCTCGCCGGGGCGGCCGCTTCCCTGACGAGGGTGCTGCACCGCGCCGACAATTGCTGGCGGTTTTCGGACCTGATTGGCCTGCGGCCGCGGTATTGCGCCGGGCTCCCAGGCGCGCTGGCGAAACGCTAGACTGGACATGTCCGAAAACCGCTAGACGCCGGCCGCGGTCAGCGCAAGGATGGCTCGATGGATCTCGATCACGACGCTTGCTACCGCGCCATCTGCGCTCGCGATGCCCGCTTCGACGGACGCCTCTTCGTCGGCGTCACGACGACCGGCATCTATTGCCGTCCGGTATGTCCCGCGCGCACCCCCAAGCGCGAAAACGTCATCTTCTACTCGTCGGCGGCGGCAGCACAGGCGGCGGGGTTTCGTCCATGCTTGCGGTGCCGGCCCGAGACGGCACCCGCGCTCGCCGCTTGGCACGGCACGTCGAACACCGTGTCGCGCGCGCTCTCGTTGATTGAGATGGGAGCGCTAGACGAGGCGGATGTGGAGACGCTTGCCGGACGGCTGGGCGTGGGCGAGCGACAGCTCCGGCGGCTCTTTCGTCAACATCTCGGCGCATCGCCGATCGAAGTGGCGCAGACGCGCCGCGTTCTGTTGGCGAAGCAGCTGATTCACGAGACGACGTTGCCGCTGGCAGAGGTCGCGTTGGCAGCTGGATTCGGCAGCATCCGGCGCTTCAACGAGACGTTTCGTCAGCTCTTCGATCGCCCACCGAGCGCGCTTCGTCGTGCTGGGGCAACAGAGCTGACAGCTGGCCCGACGGGTGAGGTGACGATTCTGCTCCGCTATCGCCCACCATACGACTGGCCTGCGATGCTGTCGTTCCTCCGTGCTCGCGCGATTCCCGGTGTCGAGGCCGTCTCGGGCGACGGCTATGCCCGCACGATCGAGATTGGCGGCCTGCACGGGACCGTTCTCGTCCAGCCAGCACCGGTCGGAGCCCGAGCACGAGATCAGGGGAACGCGCTCCAGGCGACGATTCGATTCCCGAAGCTCTCGGCGCTCCCCACGATCATCGCGCGCCTCCGCAGAGTGTTCGATCTCGCTGCCGAGCCGGACGTCATCGGTGCTCACCTTGCCGAGGACCCGCTGCTGGCGCCCTTGGTGGCGGCGCGTCCGGGGCTGCGTCTGCCCGGGGCGTGGGACGGCTTCGAGCTCGCGGTTCGTGCAGTGCTTGGCCAACAGATCTCGGTGACGGCCGCGGCGGGCCTCGCGGGCAAGCTCGTTGCCCGATACGGAGAGCCGCTGGCGCGTAGCAGGCGGCAGCACACGTCTCTCGCGCGAGATGCTCTGACCCACGTCTTCCCACGTCCCACGCGCTTGGGGGCAGCGGACCTCTCGACACTCGGTATGCCAATGCGGCGCGCGGCTGCGCTGTCGTCGTTGGCGCGCGCCGTGGCTGCCGATCCAGAGATCTTCAGTGCCGCCCGCAGTCTCGACGAGGCGATCGTCCAGCTTCGCACGCTCTCCGGGGTCGGCGAGTGGACCGCTCAATACATCGCCATGCGCGAGCTGCGCGAGCCGGATGCGTTTCCCGCGGCTGACCTCGGCTTGATGCGCGCGATGAGTGATGGGCAAGGGCGCCGGCCGACGTCGCGCGAGCTGCTCGCTCGAGCCGAGCGTTGGCGGCCATGGCGTGCGTACGCCGCGCAGCACCTCTGGGCCTCGGCGACGCCGGCTCGCGGGGTCGAGGATGCGGCATGACCACTACTCAGAGGAGGGTGGCCCTTCAGGGCCGCCGGCCACCTGCTTGGCCACGACCGTAATGCCAACGAGCACGGCCAATAGCAGCGCGATCAGGTGGATAGGGGAAGGACCGAAAGGGGTCGCGACCACGAGTGCCGCGATGACGGGGTAGGCCGTGACCGCCGGCGGCCGCCCGCGAGGGCGGATCTGCATCATCCATACGGCGAAGAGGTATGTGGCTACTGGCAGCGCCGTGGCATAGCCGGCCGCTGCGGCTGGTATGTGGGCGTCGCCAGTGTGGTAGTCGACCGCGACGGCCAGGCCTGCGCCGGAGGCCGCTGCCGACGCAAAGATCAGATAGTGGCCGTAGCCCCAACGAAGGGAGGCGGTGAGCGAGGTCAGCAGCTCGTGTGCCGGCTCGTCGAAGTAGAGCCACCACATCGAAAAGACGATCACCGCGCCGGCGGCGGCAAGTGTCAGCAGGTTGGTGTTGTGCCCCGCGTCGAGCGCGGATTGGACGGCCACCGCAGCGGCCAGGACCGATTCGCCGAGGACGATGATGGTGAACAGCCCGTAGCGCTCGGCAATGTGCTGCGGGTGCCATGTGGTGGTTGCGGCGCGCTCGGCGAAGACCGGCACCAGGAGCTCGCCGGCCGCCAGTACCAGGAATCCAGGAAGCAACCAGTGGTCGGGGAGAGTCAGTCTCAGGGCCCAACCTACCTGCAATACCGAGACTCCCGCGGCGTAACGCAACGCGGTCGAGCGTCTGGCGACATCGCTCCGCGCGGCGCGCAGCCAATTGGCGACCAGCGCCACGCGCATGATGATATAGCCGAGTGTGATGATCGCGAAGTCGGAGGAGGCAAAGGCACGCGGCACGCCGGCGGCGAGCACCAATGCCCCGGCAATCATGATCAGCGTCGCCACCCTGTACGGCACATCGTCGGTGTCGTAAGCAGACGCGAACCACGTGAAGTTCATCCACGCCCACCAGATGGCGAAGAAGACGAGCAGAAAGCCGACGACGCCGTGGCCGACGTGGTTCTCCGCGAGCGCGTGATGCAGCGCCGACGAGGCCTGCGCCACCGCCACGACGAAGCAGAGATCGAAGAACAGCTCCAATGTCGTGGCGGGCCGGTGCGGCTCGCTGGCGCTGCGCGCGACCATCGGCCTCCGCCATGCCTGCTCGGGCGCGCGGCTCATCCCGGCTGGCGACGTCACGAGGAGAGCTCCAACTCACCCACGGGACAGATCATACTCGGGCACAGTGAGGACTCGTCGTCGCCGGCGCGTTCGGCGAACGCGCCCTACCCGTGGCAGGGACGCCTCGCCGAGGCGTCCGCTCCCATGCGTGGAGGTTCCCCGCGTCGACAGATCTCGAAGAGAAAACGCGAAGAAACGCGAAGAAACGCGGAGAAACGCGAAGAATCCCTTGACAGTGGCCTGATTGTGCGACTAGCTTTAGCGCAATACCGTATACGATCACGGTGATTCGGAACAGCTAGGTAGGGCCGCCTCGCCGAGGCGGCCGTTATCCGGTAGTCCACCTTCGTGCGGGTGGAGGTTTGTGTCATTGCGTGACGTCGGAGTCGTCCTGTCGGGCGCAAGGCGCGAAGGGGCGCTTGGACAGGCGAGACGCCGGCGTGTTTGTGGTCAGCGTGGGTTGTGAGGAGGGGCGATGGGGATGCGAGTGTTCTGGAGACGGCTCGGCTATGGGTGTGCGGCGTCGATGATGGCGCTGGTGCTGTTCGAGGCATCCGCAAGCGCGCAGGTCGACACGGCGACGATTCTCGGCACGGTGAAAGACTCCTCGGGCGGGGTGTTGCCTGGCGCCACGGTCACCATTACACACGAGGGGCAGGGGTTCACGCTCTCCACCGTGACGCGCGAAGATGGCACGTACATCTTCACGCCGATTCGCACGGGCACGTACACGGTGCAGGTGGAGCTTCCAAGCTTCCGGACTGTCGAGAGGCGCGGTCTCACCGTCAGCATTCAACAGCAAGCGCAGGTGGACTTGACGCTCGAGCCTGGCGGCGTCGCCGAAGAATTGGTGGTGACCGCCGACGCGCCGCTTCTCGAGACCGGGAGTGGGACCGTTGGTCAGACGCTGCCGTCCGAGGTCATCGAGAACTTGCCGATGGCGGGACGCGACTACACAGCTCTTGCACGCCTCAGCGTCGGGGTCCTGCCGCCGCAGCAGGGGGCGCGCGCACCGCTCCAGTTCTCCGCGAATGGGGTCAGGCCCGCGCAGAACAACTACTTGCTCGACGGCATCGACAACAACACGAGCAATGTCGACTTCCTGAGCGGCGTGGCCTATGTCATCAAGCCCCCTGTCGACGCGGTCGACGAGATCAAGATGCTGACGAGCTCGTTCAGCGCCGAGTACGGCCGCGCGGGCGGGGCCGTGATGAACACGACGCTCAAGTCGGGGACGAGTCAATTTCGCGGCAGCGTCTGGGAGTTCCACCGGAACGAAAAGCTCAACGCCAACGATTACTTCGCCAATGCGGCCGACCTCGAGAAGGGTGATTTCCTCACGAATCAGTTCGGCTTCACGGCGGGGGGACCGTTGTTCGGGAGCAACACGTTCTGGTTTGCCGACTACGAGGGAAACCTCATGGAGGAAGCAAACACCTGGGTGACCAGCGTACCCACGGCAGGGCAGCGCGGGAGCGGGTTCACCGACTTCTCCGATCTGCTCGCCCTCCAAAGTGGCATCGTCGGACCGGACATCCTCGGCCGCTCCTTCGCGCGCGGCACGATCTTCGACCCGGCGACGACCCGCCAGCTCCAGGCGGGGCAGCTGGATCCGGTCACGGGCAGGGTGGCCACCACGACGGGCCACGTTCGCGATGCGTTTCCAGGCAACAGGATTCCCGCGAACCGTTTGAGCGCGGACGGGCGCCGGCTGTTGGAGCTCTATCCGGAGCCGAACCAAGCCGGCTTGACCAACAACTACGTGGTCAACCGCACCAACACGTTCGACACCCACTCGTTCGACATCCGCGTCGACCACAACTTCAGTGCGAACGATCGCTTCTTCGCGCGCTACAGCTTCTCGGACAACAAGAAGGTGCGGCCTCCACCCTTCGAGGGCGTGGGCGACGGCGGTGGCTTCAACGAGGGCACCGAGACCGTACGCGTCAACGGTCTTGCGGTCAGCCACACCCACATGTTCTCGCCGACGCTGATCAACGAGGCACGCCTGGGCGTGAGCCGCGAGCACACGAACCGGCTCCAACCGAACGGTGACGATACCAGTGACATCCCGGGCCAATTCGGCATTGGCGGGATCCCGCAGTTGCCGGGGAACGGCGGGCTGCCCACGCTGGAGATCTCCGATCTCAGACTGCTGGGCCATGGCGGCTGGGTCGTCAGCGAGCGGTTCAGCAACACCGTGCAGTTCAGCAACAACCTCACCAAGGTGTACAAGTCGCACACCTTCAAGGGCGGCTACATGTACCAGGACATCTTCTTCGGCTCGACGCAGCCGCCCTTCGCGCGGGGCACGTACAACTGGGACGGCCGGTACACGTCCTTGGTCAACGAACGCGACGGGTCCACCGCCCGCGCCCAGTT
>WHTT01000015.1:88872-89131 GCA_009377605.1 Luteitalea sp. | reverse complement strand
CTAGCCGAAACGCTTCGCAAGGTCAAGAATCGCCATGATCCGTCAACCCTGACCATTGCTTGCGCTCGGGCTCTGGTGCAGGATACGCACATACGTCCAGTCCGAAGGGAGACCACCGTGCCGCCACGATGGTGGGGAGGAGTGCTTCTATGAGACGTCTGCTGAGCGTGCTAATCGTCCTTACCCCTTTGTGGGTCGGTTCCAGTGTCCTGCACGCCCAAGGCGAGCGCGGAGCCATCACGGGCGTGGCCCTGGACTC
>WHTT01000015.1:34561-88862 GCA_009377605.1 Luteitalea sp. | reverse complement strand
GTCACCGCGACCAACGTGGCAACCAACGTCGAGAACGTGGGCGTCACGAGCGATGCCGGTGTCTATCGCATTTCCGCGCTGACGCCTGGGACGTATCACGTGCGCGCTGAGCTCGAGGGCTTCAGGGCCAGTGTGGTCGAGAACGTCGTCATCAGCGTGGCGCAGACGGCAACGGTGGACTTCGCGTTGGAGGTGGGCGAGCTCGCGGAATCAGTGACGGTCACCGCCGGCGCCCTGCTCGACCGCGGCAGCGCCGAGATCCGACGCAGCGTCTCGCCCGATGAGTTCAAGAAGTGGACGGTCCCTGTGAGCGGTGATGGCCTGCGCCTCCCGCAGGACTTCATCTTCCGCAATCTTCCCGGCTCGGTCGGCGGATCGTTCCAGGGATCGATCAACGGCGGCCAACAGTACTCGCACGAGATCGTGCTCGAAGGCATCTCACTCGGTCGGTGGGATCTGACCGGTGGGTCGAACAATGAGTTCACACCGACGGCTGATGCGATCAGCGAGTTCAGCGTGCAAACCGGCACCATCGGCGCGCAGTACGGTGGCACGCAGACCGCGGTGGCCAACTTCGCGCTGAAGTCGGGCACGAACCGGCTCGAAGGCGGTGCGTACTTCTATTATCAGGACCGCAGCCTCACCGCGACCCACGCGCTCGACAACTTCTTGGGGCGTGAGAAGCCGGCGCTCAACATGAAGAACAGTGGCTGGACGCTCGGCGGTCCCGTCGTCTTGCCAAAGCTCTACGACGGCCACAACAAGACCTTCTTCTTCGCATTCTCCGAGCACACGCGGCGAACAACAGCCTCCACGAGCGGCTTTCGGACAATGCCCACGGAGGCGATGGGGGCGGGCGACTTCTCGGCGCTCCTCGATCCGCGCTTCACGGGCGACCCGCGGTCGGGTACCCAGGTCGGTGTGGACGCGCTCGGCCGGCCCGTCATCTTCGGCCAGCTCTACGATCCACGGACGACGCGCCAGCTGGCAGACGGAACGGCGGTGCGCGATTCGTTTCCGGGCAACCGTATTCCACGCGATCAGTGGAGCACCGTCAGCCGCTTCGCTGTTGACGAGCTCCCCCATCCGGATCCCGACCTTCCACGGTTCCTCGACAACTATCCTGGTCTCGGTGGCCAGCCCAAGCTCGACGTCAACAACGTCGGCACGAAGCTGACGCACGTGCTCACCCAGCGGCACAAGCTGAGCGGCTTCTTCAACTGGAACCGGCGGCCACGGTTCAACTCCTCGTTCAGCTATTTGCCGGCGCCCGGCTCCGCCTCGTCAACGTGGCAACTGCAAGAGGTCGGCGGCTACATCGTGCGCCTCAGCGAAGACTGGACCATCGGCAGCGACAAGTTCAACCACGTGGTGGTCGGCTACAACCGCTTCGAGAATCCCAACCGGTCGGTCGTAGCCGACCAGGGATGGGCGGACCAGATCGGCTTGGGCGGCGTCACCGAGTCGCACTTCCCGCAGATCAGTTTTACGGGCGAGGCCGTGCAGGGCGGCGACCTGGCACGCCTCGGCGTGTCCCTCAACGACTTCACTGTCAATGAAAGCTACATCGTTTCCGACACGTTCACGTGGCTGAAAGGACGCCACACGATTCAAGTCGGCGGCGAGGTGCGCCGGTACCGGCTCAACAACCGGTCGCAGAACAACACGTCCGGCACCTTTGCGTTCGGTCCTGCGCAGACCGCGCTGCCAGGCTTCGACCTCCAGACCGGATTCTCGTTTGGGAGCTTCCTGCTCGGCGCCGTTGATAACGCCAGTCGCAACGTCATCACGACCTCACCCGGGTTCCGCCAGTGGTACGTTGCGTCGTTCGTGCAGGACGACTGGAAGCCGACACCCAGGCTCACCGTCAATCTCGGGTTGCGATGGGAGATCCCGACGGCCATCACGGAGGCGCACAATCGGTTGTCCGGGCTCGATCCGACGCTGCCCAATCCGGGTGCTGATGGCGTGCCCGGCGCGCTCGTGTTCCTCGAAGATCTGGGCAGGCGCTCGTTCCAGGAGACCTACTACCAGCAGATCGGGCCGCGTGTCGGCGTGGCCTACGGCCTCACCGACAAGCTGATCCTCCGTGGCGGATACGGTCTCACGTTCGGCGCACCGGTGTTGAACTTCGAAACCCCGAGCATCGACGGCTTCAACGCGGGTCAGGGCTTGGTGTCCGGCACGGCCTCGTCTGGCGTCCCACAGGATCCGGTTCTCTATTGGGATGCGGGTTATCCGGCGTTCGAAGCGACGCTGCCGAACAAGGACTCGGCGCTCCGCAACGGGCAAGGGATCCAGTTCACTCCATCCGATTCGACGGAGCAGTCGCGCACGCACAACTGGAATATCGGATTCCAGTACGAGCTCCCGTGGCGGAGCGTGCTCGAGCTCGCCTACGTCGGGAACAAGGGCGAGAACCTCTGGTTCGATAGTGCAGGGCGTCTCAACCAGAACCGTCCCGAGGTCCTGGCGATGGGTGACACGCTGCGAGAGCCGCTCTCAGACCAGGTGCCGACGCCGTACCCAAGCTTCACCGGCACCGTGGCTCAGGCGCTGCGCCCGTTTCCGCAGTACACCGGTGTTGGGACGTTCCTCGCGAAGGGCGGCCGTTCCCGATACGACTCGCTACAAGCGACCGTGACCAAGCGGCTGAGCGAGGGCTTCAGCTTCCTCGCGGCGTATACGTGGTCGAAGGCCATGACCAACACCGACTCGCAGCTCAGTGCCGGCGCGGTGAACGTGTACGACATCGACGCCGAGTACTCCGTAGCGTCGTTCAACGTTCCGCACTTCCTCAAGCTGACCTGGGTCTACGACCTGCCGTTCGGCGAGGGGCGACGGTTCATGGACCGCGGCGGTCTGCTCAACACCCTGCTGGGAGGCTGGACGATCACGGGCGTGCACAACTACCGGTCCGGATCGCCTCTCGGCATCACCAGCAGCATCAATACGGACACGACAATGTTCGGTGGCGGTATCCGGCCGGACGTGGTACCAGGCGTCGATGTCGTCGTGGACGAGGGTGGCGTCGACTTCGAGAACGGCACGCGCTACCTCAATCCAGACGCCTTCGTAATGCCACCTGTGACCGCGGGAGGCGTGCCGCTTCGGCTCGGCAACAGTCCGCGCCTGTTGGAAGATGTTCGCGGTCCAGGGCGAGCCTCCGAGGACTTCGGTCTGCAGAAGCGGTTCGCGCTCGCAGCCGGCGTCAGCATCGACGTACGCCTGGACGCCTTCAACCTGTTCAACCGCGCCGGGCGCGGCAACCCGAACACCAACTTCACCAGCCCCGACTTCGGCCTCATCAACGAGCCGGCGTACGGGCCCCGATCGCTGCAACTGATGGCGCGCGTGAACTTCTGAGAGCACGCGTCGCCAGGCGAATGGGCGGGGTTGGCGTCCCGCGCTCCATGGAGAGAGGACATGCAACGTCGATCGTTCTGGAAATCACTTGCGGCAGCGGGAGTCGTCACCGCGGCCCAGCCAGTAGTGCCAACCACTACGGCACGAGGAGCGAGCCGCGGGCAGGCAGACCACGGCGAAGCCAATCGTCTTGGCTGGTTCCGAGAGGCCAAGTTCGGCATGTTCATCCATTGGGGCCTGTACGCCATCCCCGCGCGAGGGGAATGGGTGCAGTTCCACCGCGGCATATCGGGTCCGGAGTACGAGAAGTATGCCGCCCGGTTCAATCCCACGAAGTTCAATGCGCGCGAGTGGGTAGCGCTCGCCAAGGAGGCAGGTCAGAAGTACATGGTGTTGACCACCAAACACCACGATGGCTTCTGTATGTGGGACTCGAAATTGACGGACTACACCATTGTCAAGGCGGCACCGTTCGGCCGCGATCCCTTAAAGGAGCTCGCCGAGGAATGTCGTCGTCAAGGCGTGACATTGGGTGTCTACTATTCCGTCAAGGACTGGCATCACCCGGAATATCCCACACTCTACACGCGCAGAGAGAAGAAGCATCCAGACGGCTTTCACGGCTTTCCCAATCCGAAGGCCGACTTCATGAAGTATCTCGATTACATGCAGGGCCAGTTGCGGGAGCTGATGACAGGCTACGGGCCGATTGGCACGCTCTTCTTCGACTGGTATGGCGATGCATTCGAGAGTGAGCTAGAACGCCGGCGCGCTCAGGAGATCGTCGACATGGTCCACGAGCTGCAGCCGACCTGTGCCATTAACAACCGGCTTGCGGGCATCGGCGCGGATTACGGAACGCCGGAGCAGCAGATTCCCGAGGGCGGTGGTGAAACGGCATTCGAAGTCTGCATGACAATCGGTCGCAGTTGGGGCTACAGCAGGAACGACGAGTTCAAGGATGGCAAGACCATCATTTTCAATCTCTCCGATATCGCTGGCAAGGGCGGCAATTACCTGTTGAACGTCGGTCCCACGGAAGAAGGCTTGATACGCGACGAGGAGGTGCGCACGCTCAGGGAAGTCGGTCAGTGGCTGAAGGTGAACGGTGAGGCCATTTACGACACGACGCCCGGTCCCAACATGCGTTGGGAGCAGAGCGTCAAGATGGTGACACGAAGACCAGGGAAAGAGTACCTGCACGTTGTCGACTGGCCGCAGGATCAGAGAGTCTTCTACTTCGATTTCAGGCATCGTCTGAAGAAGGCGTACTTGCTGGCAGACCCGGCCCAGGCCGACTTGAAGGTGGACGTGTCCCGCCGAAGCCTGATGATCCATGTTCCCCCGGAGCCCCCGGATCCGGTCAACAGCATTATCGTCTTGAGTTACGACGAACGACCCAGTTGATATGACAGCACCTCACGTGATGCACCTGCGCAGCGCCATCGTCTCCATTCCACTGCTCGTATGCGCGAGCGTTGCTCTCGTGGCCGAGCACAGGGAGAGCGTTCGGGCCGGTCAGGATGATCCGGCGTCCGCCGCATATGAGCTCGTCTGGTCGGATGAGTTCGAGCCTGATGGCAAGCCGGACCCACGGAACTGGACGTATGAAACGGGGTTCGTGCGTAACCAGGAGCTGCAGTGGTACCAGCCAGACAACGCGTGGTGCGAGGACGGATTACTCATTATCGAGGCGCGACGCGAACGCCGAGCGAACCCTGAATACGAACCGAACGGTACCGACTGGGCGAGCCAGCAGCAGTACGCCGAGCACACGTCCGCGTCGCTGACATCGCGCGGACTCCATAGTTGGCAATATGGTCGATTCGAGATGCGGGCGAAGATCGACACCCGCCCCGGATTGTGGCCTGCGTTTTGGACACTCGGCGTGGAGGGTCGATGGCCTGCCAACGGAGAGATCGACATCATGGAGTACTACCGCGGCATGCTGCTGGCCAACGTCGCATGGGCCGACAATGCGAGACGTCCTAAGTGGGACGACACGAGGAAACCGATCACTGAGCTCGGGGATTCCGCCTGGGCCGACAGATTCCACGTCTGGCGCATGGATTGGACTGAAGACGAGATCCGCCTGTACGTGGACGACGTCCTGCTGAACGCGATTCCGCTCGCAGAAACGTCCAATGAGGATGGGTCTGGAAAGAACCCGCTTCGACAGCCGCACTACATCATCCTGAATCTCGCCGTCGGAGGAACCCAAGGGGGTGATCCGTCAATGACCCAGTTCCCCGCGCGCTACGAAGTGGACTACGTGCGCGTCTACCAGACACGCGCTGGAGTGGGCGCACGGTGAAAGCCAAGCGTCGAGCTACTCGTATCTGAGCGCCTCCATCGCATCGATTCTGGTCGCGCGGCGTGCAGTCGTCCCCTCAATCCCGCGCGCGATATCGATTTTCTATATCACCAATCGTTGTCTTGGTAGCCCTGTCAGCAGGAGAAGACTTGACACGCCGCCTATACCACGAGTGTTATCGTGTTGATGACTTCGCGTGAGAAAAAGGAACCGGGTACGTTTTCGGTGAGGGCGGGAACCTTTTCGGTGCGGGCAAGACGCACGCTGCTTGCGACGCTCCTCAGCACACTCGTCGCCTGCGCGCCGCTCTACATCGCGCCGAGCCAGCGCACGCCGGCGCAGGCGGAGCCCACGTCAGCCACCGAGGGGGTCGTCTACGCCTTTGGCGACATGGGTGCGCCGACGCCGGGCCTTGCCGACGTGACTGCCGCCATGGCCAAGGAGCTGGCCGCCGACCATGCCGGCGGCCACGTCAAGGAGTCGCCGCTGCTCCTCGGCTTGGGAGACAACCTGTACGAGGTCGGGCTGCCTCGGCCTGGGACCGGCGACACGGCGCCCATCAGACGGCTGGGTCGCATCGCCGACCTCCTCGCGAGATGCCGGTTCGGCGGGCGCCCGGCACCGCTCGTCCTGGTTCCAGGCAATCACGATTACGGAGATCGGGCACTTCCACGCGATCGAGACGAGGGCGACATCACACGTTGGTACTATCTGGATGATCTGGGAATCGGCGGCGTGTCGCACTGGACGATGCTGCCAGGCGAGCGGCCGAAGGAAGCGGGCGATGCGGCCAAGCTCTACGAGCGCCTGTATGAAGCGCCGGAGCGGCTGTCAGAGTTCATGCGGCCGCGCCGTATCCCGCACACGCCTGCGTCGCTCGCCATCGTCGCTATCGACAGCCAGCTATTGATTGATCTTTTCGCAGCCGGCAGAGACGACCTCGCGGCACGCTATCTGGAGGCGCTCGATCGCGAGCTCGCGCGAGCCGCATCGGCTCGCTGGCGCCTGGTCGCGACGCACCACCCGGTCGAGTCGTACGGGGCGCATCATGTGACGATGCCGGCGCGCTTTCTCCTAGGACCAGGCTGGCGTCAGTTCCGCAGCCCGTGGGAAGTCGTGCTGGCGATCCCGCCGCTCGGGACGCTGGCCACGACCGTGCGCTGGGCCATCGCCTCGAACCAAGACTCTCACTCGTCCGCGAACCGTGCCTACCGCAAAGCCCTGCTGGAGCGCCTCGAGCGGCACCACGCGGCGGTGGTGCTCTCCGGTCATGATCACAACTCGCAGCTCATCGAGCTCGACGCGCCCGGGGGCAGTCGGTCAATACTGCAGGTGGTGAGCGGTGTCGCTGCCAAGCTCGATCCGGTCACGCGGGGGAACGGTACGTTGTTCTACCATTCCGGCTACGGATACACGCGCCTTGCCGTCCATGCCACGCACCTGGAGATTGCGTTCAAGGACCGCTCCGGCGCCACACTGTTTCGGTATCGGGTGGCTAGTAATACTTT
Source organism: Luteitalea sp. (assembly GCA_009377605.1). Lineage (NCBI taxonomy): Bacteria > Pseudomonadati > Acidobacteriota > Vicinamibacteria > Vicinamibacterales > Vicinamibacteraceae > Luteitalea > Luteitalea sp. The sequence continues at coordinate 81,674 of WHTT01000015.1, read as the reverse complement.
GTCAGCCGGCGAGGGGGATGTGATCGGCGACCGCTTGGAGCGCGCGCTCGTCACCGGGCGACACGAGCGTCAGCGCGGTGCCGGTGCTGAGGGCGCGGCCGGTGCGGCCTACTCGGTGCACGTACGCGTTTGAAGAATGCGGCACGTCGTAGTTGATCACGTGCGTAATGCCATCGATGTCCAACCCGCGCGCCGCGATATCGGTGGCAACGAGCACTCGATACTGTCCCGAGCGAAAGCCCTCCACGGCGGCCATCCGCTCTCGCTGTGTGCGATCGGCATGCAAGGCAGCCGTGCGGATGCGCCGGCCGGCCAGGGCGCGTGCCAATTGCTCTGCGCCGCGCCTGGTGCGCACGAACACGAGGATTGGACCGGTCTCGTCCCGCAGGAAGCGAACCAGCCAGTCGGTCTTCTGGCCCCTCGGCACGTGCTCGACCGCGTGTGTGATCGTGCGGGCCGCGGCATTGCGCTGACCCACCTGCACGAACGCCGGCTCACGCATGATCGCGTTGGCAAACTGCATCACCTCGTCCGGCATGGTCGCTGAGAAGAGGAGCGTCTGACGTTCCCGCGGCAGGGCACCGACGATGCGCCGGACATCGGGCCAGAAGCCCATGTCGAGCATCCGGTCGGCCTCGTCGAGCACGAGCACCTCGAGACCGTCAAACGACGTGCCGCCCGAGCGCATGTGGTCGATCAACCGGCCGGGTGTTGCCACGACCACCGGCACGCCGGCGGCGAGCGCACGCACCTGAGGATCCATGGGAACGCCTCCGTACACGGCCATGCTGCTGATGCCGGCATGGTAGCCGAAGCCTTGCACGTCATCGTCCACTTGGACAGCCAGCTCACGCGTGGGTGTGAGAACCAGTACTTTCGTCGCGCCCGCGTGACCAGAGAGCGACTGCTGTAGCAGGCGGTCCAGGATAGGCAGGACGAACGCTGCCGTCTTCCCGGTCCCGGTCTCGGCACAGGCCACGAGATCGCGCCCTTCACGAATCAGTGGCAGGACGGCGGTCTGAACCGGCGTCGTGTGCGAGAACCCCCGATCGGCAATGCCGAGCTGCACCGCCGGGTCGAGGCCAAGGGAGTCGAAGGCCAGCGGCGGCTCGGGCGGGGCCGCTTCGGGCACCAATGTGAGCGCCGGCGCCTCGGGACGTGCCCGCCGCGAGCGAGGAGCGGATGACGAAGAACGAACGGTGCGGCGCCGTCGGCCGCGAGGAAGAGGATTGGTCTGTAAGGTCAAGCGAAATCAACTGCGGCCCAAGGAAAGCGGTGTGGATTCAGCAGAAAGGCGGGAATCAACACGAGATCGGAGCCGGGCGATCTCACGGCATTATGTCACGACGAGCTCGTCCCGTCCAGCAGGGTCGGAAAACGGGGGCTGTCCCCGTTTTTTACGTTTTTCCCTGTTTACCTGGACGCCGGCGGGTTGCGGTACACGTCGTCGAGGGGCAGCGAGCAGGACAACGACTGCAAAAGTGCTGCGCGGAGCACGTTACCGGCAATCGCGGCATGATCGGGACTTCCGCCGGCCATCGCCCACACCTGTCCGTCGAGGAACTCGTGTTTGACGAGCGGGCTCAGTTCCTCGAGCTTGGTGTCGACGTTGTATGACGCCAGCCAGAAGTCCTCACCGCGCGGTGTCTGGAGGTCGTACCAGATGGTCTTGCCATCGGCGCCCCAGAACTCGTGTCCGAAGATCTCCATGGCCATCGTGCGCGTATGGATCTTGGTGACGTCGGTATCGTCCGTGCGGATCGTCCAGATGCGATCCACCTTGTGCCAGGGGCCCTCGTGGCAAAACATCAGTAGCGTGGGATCCGTCGGAGAGAACAGCAGATGATTGAGCCAATCATTGCTCCGGTGGATGGTCTTGACCTCGCCGGTCTCGATATCGACCGTGAAGAGACCCATTGGGAGGCGCGCAGCCCAGCGCTCCTCCATCATCTGTCCTTTGTTGCGCGGCTGGTCGAGCGAATGCCCCTGCTGAGCGGCGGCCTGCCGGCCGCGGCGGCTCGGCGTGGGGCGCCGGTTGTTGTAGTCCTTCCCGTCGCCCTCGATATACGTGCCGGCCAACAGCGTCTCGTCGGCGTTGACGGTGTCGATCGATCCCCGTGGGGGCAGCGTGGCAATCTTGCGCGTTTCGCCGGTATCCACGTTTGTCGAGTACACCGCCTCGTCACGCGTGTAGTAAATTCGCGGCGTCTTCCGGCCAGCGTCGACCATTCGTGCTCGTCCTTTGACCACCTGCCGCGCCTCACGGGTCGTCAGATCGAGCACCGAGATGCCGTCGGGCGTCGTATAGACGAGACGGCTGCCATCGGCGGTGTAGCCATTCTGGTTGAAGTAGAGGCTCGCACTCCCGGGCTCGCTCGTGAGCCGTACCACGCGGTGGCCCGTATCTGGATCGATCCAAGATGTGGGCGGCTCGTCGCTGGCCTGCAGCAACACGCTGGGCAAGGCCAACAACAGGATGACAAAGATCCGTTGATGCATGGTTCTCCCCATTAGTTTCAGTGACGAGTGGCGAGTGACGAGCCGCAGCTTCGCGGCGCTCCGGCTGACGACGCAGGATTGAGGGCGCCCCGTTTCATGTCGTCAGACGATCCAGTGGGTACACCCCACTCGTCACTCGTCACTAAAACTGAATCCGCGCCTTGACTTGTACCACGCGCGGTGTGTTGACCTGCCGGCCGACCTGGCCAAAGCTCTCGTTGGTGATGTTCGTCTGAATGTCGCCAAACACCACGGTGTTGAACACATTGAAGACCTCCGCGCCGATCATGAGCTTCACCCCTCCACCGATCCGGAAATCACGGCGCACGCTGAGGTCCTGATTGTAGAAGCTGGGGTTTCTCAGATCGTGCGCGAGCGTCCGTGATGTGTTGCCATACGTGAAGGACGCCGGTGAGACGAACGCGTCGCGGTTGATGTACGACGGCGGATTCACGCCAAGGACATCGCCGTCACCGTAGTCACCGTTGATGCGCACCGAGCCCGAGAAGTCCGGATTGAAATCAGCGTAGCACGTGCCCGCGCTCGGCAGGTTGCACGCCGCCTCAATCGGCCCGAGCGGACGGCCGGATCGAAACTGCGTAATGCCCGAGATCTGCCATCCGCTCGCGATTGCCCGCACGAGTGGATTCGCGCTGCCCGGCTGCCCTTCCCCACCAAACGGGAGATCGTAGACAACGATGGCGTTCAGGACGTGCGGCTGATCGTTGGTCCCCACGGCCCAGTCGGGCTCGCGGTTGTAGCCGCTGCGCACGCTCAGATCGTCCTCCGTTCGACTGAGCGTGTAGTTGAAGCTCAGAGTGAGCCCATGGAACTGCCGCTGGTCGACCGTGATCTGCAGCGAGTGATAGTTGGAGCGCGCGACGTTGCCGTACACGTCGGTCACACTGCTGTACTGTGGGAAGGGCCGGAGCATCTGTGCGATGGTGCCAGAGAACCCTTCGTAAGGCAGGCCGATGTCCGGCACGATCGCCCGCGCGGTCGAGATGTTCTCTGGCGTCGCCGGCTCGGTGAGCAGGTTGCCCAGCGCCAAGAATCTCGGATCGAGCTGATTCGAGAGGAACCCTCGGGCTCGTCGACGGGCCGTGGCGTTGTGAGGGCTCGAGCTTGTTCGTTCTCCAACGATTGAACACCAGCGGTCCCCCGGATACACCGACAATCAGTCGATACAGCGATATTTCGCAGAGCACACCACTCAGTCATAGTGCTGCTCACGATAACCAGCACACCGTCAATCGCTTCTAGCTACTTTCCGGCGTTGTGCAGAGGAAAACGGCAGGGTCAAGAGAGATCAATGGAGGCTCACCGAGTGCGTCCACATCTATCGCCCAGACGTGGCCGTCGAGCGTCTGGACAAACCGCTGGAACTGTCCGGGGAACCGCTTCTACCAGGATTCCTTCTTGATCTGCGACCGGTCTGGCAACTCCCAAGCGTTGGATCCGCATCATCGAGATAACTACGGCAACTGCACCCGAACGCCGAACTACCGCCGGTCGATGGTGCTCACTGGCAGCGATCGATCGACTTCTTCACGTTCCTGCGGACTTCACACCGCGGCGCGTCCTCGAGCTCTGCCAGGGCCTCGAAGCCTGGCTGGAACGATCTTCCCTTCGTGCGTGGAGCGCCCACTACGCCGCCCGGCTAAAGAAGAACACACGGCGTCAACCTCTTCCTCGTCAGTAGCGCGCGCGACGATTCAGAGATCGATTGCCACGACCTCGTGGTCGAGAATCGATGGCACGGTGAGCTCGACCGCCCCTTCCGACTTGGCTATTGGGGGCGTGCCGCCGTGCACCAGCAAGCGCACCTCTCTGGCCTGCGCAACCTCCGGGAGCTGCACCCGAACGCGCTGCGCCCCCAGAGGAATCAGCTCCCGGTACGGGCCCTTCATGGTCATCGGGTTGGTGAGATTGACCAAATGGACGGTGAGTGAGTTGCGCTGGCGCCAGACGGTGACGTCGAGCAAACCGGGTCCGCTGACGGTCACCGGCGGCTCCTCGTTCATCGCCCAGTGAACGACGTTGCGAAGCAGATGGCCATGGTCGACGCACATGACTTCCCAAAAGGTGCGATCGACATCCCAGGGAAAATACGCCACGCGCGCGGCACCCTGCTCCCGCAGCAGCAGCGCCGGGATGTCGGTGTGCGGCACGCGCGGGAACACCTTCTCCATCGGTAGGTCTGGATAGGAGGGCACGAGCGTCAGGGGCGGGTCCGCCGTGTCGTCGAGGCGGGCCACGTCGATCCATCCAACGCCGTTGATGATGCGGCCCGCGTCCTCGAGGCCGGCGAGGACCGGGTGGGCAGAGGTGGAATCGCGGCCGGCTTCCACCGTGAGGTAAGAATTCTGCTGCGGGCCCTCGGGGCCTTTCTTCCAGCTGGCGCCGAAGAGATCGGCGAGACCAAAATCTGCACGCCGGACGCCCCACTCGTCATAGAGCGACGTCTCGAAGGTGGCGATGACGCTGCCTCCCCTGGCCACGAACGCTCGGATCTGGTCGCATTGCGCGTCGGACAGCGCGGCGATGTTCGGCAGGATGATCACCTTGTACGGCTCCAGATGAGCCGCGTCGAGCAGCCGATCGTGCACCATCTCGAAGGGCACGCGCGCCTCGACCAGCGCGTGATAGAAGCCGAGGATGTGATCCTCGACCTTCTCGCGGGCCTGCTCGCCACCGTAGAACAGCCCGGTCTGCTGCGAATAGACGAGCGCGACGCGCGCCAGCGATGCTTCGTTCCGCAGATAGCGCTCATGCTGGTAGTGCCACTCGTACATCTTGGCCACCGGCTCGAGCCATCGACGGTCGTAGAGCGTGCCTCCGAACTTGGTGAACCAAGGCCGCGTGCCGTTTGCGGTGCCTTCCGCAACCCAGATCCGAATCTCCGCCTCGTTTTGCACGGAATCCTTCCAGCGATACGGCTCTTCGACCCCGACGCTGAAGATACCGGCAGTCGCCTTCTGGCCGAGCGTTGCGCGATACTCCTTGGCCGCCTTCCCATTGGACCAGGGAGCCGCGAGGCCACGCCGCGCCTGGCGATCCGCAAACAAGGTCGGCGCCAGCTCGCCGATCGTCTTCATGTCGAGCGAACTGAGCGCGCCGCCGCCTGCATTGGCAATGAACCGCGCCTCCGGGTTCTGCCGCTGGATCGCCTGATCCCAGACGCGCCACAGCTCGAAGAGCCGCTCCTGTCGCCACACGATGTAGGCCCGGCGAGCTGGATCCTGGGGATTCGACGTCCGCGGAAGATCCAGGCCGGTCGCCGTCTTGAAGTTGCGCTCGCAGTGCTCGCAATAGCACATGCCAGAGCCTGCCCAGCGGTTCGAGAAGATGCCGTCCACGTGATACCGGGAGACGATCTCGTCGTGCACCGTGGTCATGAGGTCGAAGGTGTACGGCCCGAGCGCGCAGGTCACCCACATCTCCGGCGAGGCCCAATGCCGCCGCTTGCGCCCTTCGGCGTCGACGGCAATCCAGTCGGGATGCGCGTCGTACACATCCTGGTGCACGGCGTGCGGATCGGTGCGCGCGATCACCACCATGCCAAGCTCGCGGCAACCGGTCAGGAGCTCCCCGAACGGATCGCCGTCTCCCATCCACGCGCTGCGGTGGTGCAACGGGACGCGCGTGGGGTAATACGCCACACAGCCGCCGGCGCTCAGGCAGGCAGCGTCAGCATGCAGCCTCTTGAAGTAGTCGAGCCAAAACTGCGGGTCGTACCTCCCTGGATCGTTCTCGACCAGCGTGAGCTGCGCCCATCGCATCGGCCGGTCGAACCAGCCTGGGTCGGATCGCGCGTCATCGTCTCGAGCCTCCTGGACCGCCGCTGCGGCAGGTGATGTGAAACCCGCCGCGGTTGTGACAACCGCGCCAGCGAGAAACTGCCGACGCGAAAGATGTTGGACCGTATCGCGCTCGTTCATGGGGTGTCCGATAATCCCGGCAGCGCTCGACCTGAAGGTCGGGCCTACATCTGTGCCTCGAGAGACGAATGCTCATTTATGCGGCCAACCGGTCAGGCAGTCAAGGCCTCTTACCTCGAACCTCGCACCTTCCGCCGCGTCGTGCTCGGGGGCATCGGCGTCAGCAGATCCAACCCGAGCGGCGCGCGGGGCGGCGTGAGCAACGGTTCGTTGAGGAACGTCACGAGGGGCGCCACAGCCTCGAAGACCCCCAGGAGCGCCGGCAGGAAGCGTGGGCTCGTGGCAAACGCGGCGGGATACTCACGCCCAGCCAGAAACTGCTTCAACTTCAGGTATTCCGCAGCCGGGTGATCCACGCTGAAACCGCGCGGGACACGCTGCAGGCGCTCGCCGCTCACCCCGCCCGTCCGGCGCGCCAGGCGAGGTGAGTCGACAATGGCGCGAAAGCGGTCGAGGTGAGCGGCAATGTGCTCGCGAATGCGCAGGAGCTCGCGCGACTGAGGTCGATAGATCCCTCCGCCGGCCCAGACGTGGCTCGGCGTCACCTCGACATACAAGCCAGCGCCATTCTTTTTCGACAGGCCGCGTGACGGGAAGACGGCAGAAACGTACGTCTTGAGCGGCGATTTGTCCGCGCTGAAGCGCGTGTCGCGATAGATCCGGTAAAGCGACTCGCGGGGAGACGCGACCAGATCCGGTGCAAAGCGCTGCAGCTCCTCGGCCAGCCGCTCGATGAGCGCCACCATCGGCGCGCGCACGGACCGCTCGTACTCGTCGCGATGGGCCTTGAACCAATCTCGATCGTTGTTTCGCTTCAACGCGCGAAGGAACCGAAGCGTCGCTGGGGTGAAGATGCTGGGCATAGCCCCTTTCCGTCCTGGGCAAGATGATCCCGCAAGCCAATGGGCTTGCCCTGCCAGTGACCGCAATTCGAACAGCTTGTGGCATTATCTTGCCCCATGAGGATTATTCGCTGCCTGACCGAAGGGAATCGCATCGTCCACGCCGCCCTGCAGCCAGACGACTCCGCCCGGCTGCTCGAGGGCAACCTGTTCGACCACCCGCGTCCGACCGACCGCGTCGTCACGATCGAGAAGCTGCTTGCGCCAGTCGAACCGCCGATGATCTGGTGCATTGGCCTGAACTACACGCAACACGCCCAGGAGACCGGTGGCAAGGTACCGGCACAGCCCATTCTCTTTGCGAAGGGGCCCAACGCTCTTCAGCACCCGGGTGATCCCATCGAGCTGCCTCGTGTCGCCGCGAGCGCCGAGGTGGACTATGAGTGCGAGCTGGCGGTGGTCATCGGTCGGCGTTGCAAGAATGTACCAAAAGACAAGGCCCTCGACTACGTGCTCGGCTACACCTGCGCGAACGACGTCAGCGCCCGCGACTGGCAGATCAAGCGCGGCGGCGGGCAGTGGTGTCGGGGAAAGACGTTCGACACCTTCGCACCGCTTGGTCCGACGCTCGTCACGACCGATGAGATTCCGGATCCCCAAGCGCTCGGCATACGCACGACCTTGAACGGCGAGACCATGCAAGACTCGAACACCAGCGACATGATCTTCGATGTCGCGACGCTCGTCTCGTTCCTGAGCGAGAGCTCGACGCTACTGCCGGGCACCGTGGTCCTGACCGGGACGCCGCAAGGCGTCGGCATGGCGCGGACGCCGCCGCGCTGGCTTCAGCCGGGCGATCAGGTCACCGTCGCCATCGACGGGATTGGCGAGCTCAGCAACCCGGTTGTCATGGAACCGTGACTGACGCGCCGCAAGGACCCGTCGCGCAGCCGCCACCCCGCTCGCTGTCAGGCACCCTCGCCCAGCTCGGACCGGGGCTGATCCTCACGGCAAGCATTGTCGGCTCAGGGGAGCTCATCGTCGTGCCGAAGCTCGGTGCAGACGTCGGCTTCGGCCTACTCTGGTTCGTGATCCTCGGCTGCTTTCTCAAGGTCTTCGTGCAGATCGCGCTCGCGCGGTACGCCGTCGCGACGCACACCACCACGCTCGCGGCGCTCGATAGCATCCCAGGACCGCGCTGGCGCGTGTCGTGGGTCGTCTGGATATGGCTGGGGATGTATGTCGGCACGGTGCTTCAGGTCGGCGGCATCATCGGCGGCATTGTAAATGTTCTCGCTGAGCTTGGCTTCGCGCAATCCCAAGGCTTCTGGGTGGTGCTCGTGACGACCTCCTGCGTGCTGTTGCTGTGGTCCGGGCGCTATCGGCCGGTCGAACGCTGGTCGACCATGATGGTGGGTGGCTTCACGCTCTGCACGATCGTCGCGGTGATTGCCTTGCAGTGGACGCCCTACCGAGTGACCGCCGGCGACCTCGCCGAAGGCCTGAGCTTCTCGCTGCCGCCGTCGTTCACGGTCGCCTTTGCCGCGTTTGGCATTACGGGCGTGGGCGCGTCGGAGCTGGTCTACTACCCTTATTGGTGCCTGGAGAAAGGCTATGGGCGGCAGGTCGGCCCGCGCGTCGAGACGGCCGAGTGGCGCGCCCGGGCTCGGGGCTGGCTACGCGTGATGCAGGTGGATGCCTGGTGCTCGCTGGCCGTCTATGCGGCGGCAACCGCCGCATTCTATTTGCTCGGAGCGGCCGTGCTCCATGCCCGCGGCACTCCGGTGACGGATGATGCGCTCGTGCCCACGCTCGCGCACATGTACGGCGACTCTCTCGGCCCCTGGAGCACCCTGTTCTTTCTCGGCGGTGCGCTCGTCGTCCTCTACTCGACGTTCTTCGTCTCCACGGCCGGGAACGCACGGCTCCTGGTCGATGTGTTGGGACTCGCCCGTGTCGCGCGCTGGCAGACCGAGCAACATCGGCGCCGAGGCATACAGTGGGCTTGCGTCCTGCTGCCCCTCGCGTCAGCGCTCGTTTACACGCTATGGCCGCGGCCGGTCACGTTGGTCATCGTTGGTGCCGTCGGGCAGGGCGTGATGCTGCCGTTTCTCGCTGGTGCGGCGCTGTACTTCCATCGCCATCGCACCACGGCCGATCTCCGCCCAGGTCGTAGCTGGGGTGCGATGCTCTGGATCTCCGCCGTCTCGATGATCGCGATCGGGATTTATCAGCTCGTGCAGACGCTGCGCGGGTAGAAAACGGAACCGGGTATCTTTTCGGGCGCGAAAAGGTACCCGGTTCCACTTCGGCTACAGTCGGAAGCGCAATTGCGCGGCCACTCCTCCCACTTTACGCAAGAGCTCTGGGTCCTCGATGACCCGGACCTGCGCGTCGGTCTGGTGCGCGCGGCGCAGCAGCTCATCTGCAACCTCTCCCGAGAGATCGCCTGGGCCGCTCTCCCGCTGGTTCGGAGAGAACCCGTTATCGCCTGGCTCGGGCTGCGCCGACAGTAGCAGCACGTGCACCTGCCCGCGCTCGAGCGCCCGGCGTGTGGGCTGGAGCCCGACCACCGCCAAGCCGCCCGCCTGGTAATTATCGAAAGTGTGCTCGACGATCTCCCGATCGGTTCGCACGTGCCGCTGGCGAATCGCGTCAAGCGTACGCTCCAACACTTCACGCTCGGGCGCGCCGACATCCAGGCGCAATCTGTCGACCACCAGGGCGGCGAGCGCCGGTGGCAACTGATCGCGCACCATTGGGAGCACGCGTTCCTCGCCCGCTAGCACCACCTTGTCGATCTTGTCTGCTCGCGTGATGAGCTCCAGGCGCTCGACCACGTCCTTCACGTGATGGAGGCGCTCGTGATCGACATGGCGTTGGTAACGCATCTGTGACCAGCCGCTGCCGCTGGTGCGCGCCGTCTTCGGGCTCTCCACGACTTGCTCGTCAACGCGCCGGTTGAGCGCAAAGACGAGGATGCGCGCCGTGTTCGTGTCCGTGAGCAGGACGGCGTAGCGCGGATACTTCTCACTCAGCCGCGCGAGCGGATAGAGGTGAGGTGTGGGGGTCAGATACAACGCATGCGCCTCGAACGGCGCCTGGGTCTGAAGGGTCTCGAACAGGCCTGCGCTGCTGCAGGCGAAGAGCGCGACGCCATTTGCGGAGGGCTGGAGCTCCTCGCGCAGAAAGTATTCGACACGCGTCGCATCCGTCTCGAGCTTGTCGCGAACCTCGCGCGACGCCTGGAATTGAACGACGCGCTCCTGAAGCTCCTTCCTCACGAAAGCCTTGAAGTGATCGCGGCCGTGCTCGTCTGGCTGTGCGTTCAAGTAAAGGCTCAGCACGGGCGCATCGCATGGCTCGAATCGCGATAACCGCGTTAGTAAGGCATCGACGTCGCGAGTCACCGTCAACGGCATCGGCTCCTCCTTTCTGTCGATTATCTCAGAGCCACCAACCGGTCGCGTACGGACGAGGGGACTCGCCGTAGCCACGGCGGAGGCGGTCAGGCCGCGCGGGAGGCTCCTCGAGGGACGCGGGCTACTGTGCAAAGGTCAACAGGACGTAGGCCATCGCCGCCGATCCTGCCAGCGCGGCGCCGTAGCAGAGAACGGCAATGAAGTTGGTGAGGTGATAGAGCTGAAGTCCATCGTACAAGGTATAGCGAAAGCGATGCGCCCAATGAAAGAGGGGCAGGGAAATCAGCACGAATATATATATTCGCGTGATCGGATGTTGGACCAATGCGTGCAGAGCCTCGTAGCTGGGCGCCGGCAACCAGCCCAACGGGAAGGCCAACGCGATCAGGAGGGCATGCATGGGAAACAGCAACGCCGCCACGGTCCCCCCCGCGCTGAAGAGCAGCCAGAGAAACGGTGTCAGTCGCTCGCTCATTGTCCCGCTCCAATGAGGAACCACGCAACGATGGCAGAGATGAGCGCCCACGCGGCGTAGTTCGCCCCGGCCACCACCCAGTCCGGCACGCGCTTTCCGGAGATGCGAACGACCATCGCTGCCGGCGCAAGGTTGAACCAGGTCACCGTGTGGTAGAGCACCAGAACGAAGCCGGCCACGCTGACGCAGACCCAGAGCGGCGTACCAAGTCGATCGACGACCTGCGCATACACCTCTGGACCCTGCCGAAGCGCCCACACCAGCCACAGGAAGACGAGCGCGAAGAACGCGACGGCGACACTCGTGAGCTCGCGAATGACGAACCTGGCATAGCTCCCCTGCTGCAGCCACCACCAGACCGACAGCCGGCGCCTATACCACTTCGGGTGATACGGCGTATAGAGATGGCCCGCCGGACCAGCGGTCGAGGCGGAGCGCACAGGCGAGAACCCGGCGTCACCGCTGGTATCTCCGTTCATCGCGCCCCCCAAGGCAACAGCCAGGATTTCAGCGAGTCAATGGCAGTCGTGAGCTTGTACTGCTGGATGGAGCCGGCCGGGTCGACGTTCTTCGGGCACACCTTCGTGCAGTCGCCCACGAACACGCAACCCCAGATACCTTCGTGATCCGACAGCAGATCGAGCCGCTCGGGCGCCCCCTGATCGCGCGAGTCCAGGTTGTAGCGCTGTGCAAGCGCGATCGCGGCAGGCCCGACGAAATTTGACTCGAGGCCAACGACGGGACAGGCCGCGTAGCAAAGCATGCAATTGATGCACATGCTGAACTGCTTGTAGGCGTCGAGCTCATCGGGCGTCTGACGATACTCCCCGTCTGAAAGCGGCGCCTCCTCCGCACGCACGATCCACGGCTTGACCTTCTTGAGCTTGTGCAGGAACTCTCCGACGTCGACAACGAGATCACGGATGATTGGAAAGAACTGCAGCGGTTCCACGCGGAGCGGGCCCGGCGCATAGTCGGACAGAAACGCCGCGCAGGTCAGCTTCGGTGATCCGTTCACCATCATCCCGCAGCTGCCACATACGCCCATCCGGCAGGACCACCGATACGACAGCGTGCCGTCCTGCGTGTCCTTGATGTGGTTCAGCGCATCGAGGACAACCCAGTCTTTTCGGAACGGAACGGTGTAGCTCTGGACGGTTGGCTCGGCTTCCTCTTCCGGCCGGTAGCGCGTGACGGCGAGCGTGATCGTCGAGGCCATGCAGCCCTACTTTCCATAGACGCGTTTGCCGGGCGGCCATCGGGTGATCGTCACGGGCGCGTACTCGATTCGCGGGTCCCCTGACGATGTGCGATAGACCAGGGAGTGCGCAAGAAATCGTGTATCGTCGCGATCGGGATAATCCGTACGCTGATGGGAGCCGCGCGATTCCGTGCGCGCGAGGGCAGAGCGCACGATGCCGGCAGCCAGATCGAGCATGTACGACAACTCGAGCGCAGCGGTGACCTCCGTGTTGAACGTATAGCTGCTGTCGTCCACGCCCACATGAGTCAGACGCTCCTGCAAGCGTTGAAGCTGGGCGGCTCCCTGCTCGAGCGAAGCGGCGTGCCGGTAAATGCCCGCGCTCTCTTCCATCACCACCTGCATCTCGGTCCGAAGCGTCGCGATCCGCTCCGTGCTGCCGGATCCAGCGCGCTCGCGCCGCCGAAATTGCTGCTCGAGGCGTTGCTCCTCGTCGTGTGCCTGGGTTGCCACCGCGGATGAGCCGTCACGGGACTCGACGCTGAAGGCCGCCGCCGCTCTCCCCGCCCGCGCGCCGAAGACCAGCAGCTCGGTCAGCGAGTTCGAGCCAAGTCGGTTGGCGCCGTTGATGCTCACGCACGCCACCTCACCGGCGGCGTACAAGCCAGGCAGCGGCGTCGCGCCGTCGAGGTCCGTGTGAATCCCACCCATCATGTAATGGACGACGGGCCGGACAGGTATCATCTCCGTCACCGGATCGAGATTGACATACTTGAGGCACAGCTCGCGGACGAAAGGCAGCTTCTTGTCGATCACATCCTTGCCGAGGTGCCGCACGTCGAGATGCACGTAGTGCCCGTATGGCCCTTCCAGCGTGCGGCCCCTTTCCTGCTCCTTGATGAAGGCTTGCGACAGCCGGTCGCGCGGGCCCAGCTCCATCGAGCGCAGCACCGGTGTCGGCTCCGGCTTGCCGAGGTCGTAGTCCTGCAGGTACCGATAACCCTCCTTGTTGAGCATCCATCCACCCTCGGCGCGGGCGGCTTCCGTGATCAGGATGCCCGTGAACGGAAGACCGGTCGGATGGTACTGAACGAACTCCATGTCCTTGAGCGGCACGCCCGCCCGATATGCCAGCGCCATCCCGTCACCGTTCTTGATGCTGGCGTTCGTGGTGAACGGAAAGATCTTGCCGCACCCGCCGGTGCACAGGATGACCACCTTCGCCGCGATCCCCACGACCTTACCTGTCGCCAGCTCGATCGCCACCACGCCTCGGCACCGGCCGTCGTCAACCACCAACTTCGTCACGAAGTACTCGTCGAACCGGTGGATCTGCTCGTATTTCAAGCTGGTTTGGAACAGCGTGTGCAGCATGTGAAAGCCGGTCTTGTCGGCGGCGAACCAGGTCCGCTTGACCTTCATGCCGCCGAACGGCCGGACAGCAACGTGGCCATCCGGCTCACGGCTCCACGGGCAGCCCCAGTGCTCGAGCTGTAACATCTCGGCCGGCGCCTCGCGAACGAACGCCTCCACGGCGTCCTGATCGCTCAACCAATCGCCGCCGGAGATCGTGTCGTAGGCGTGCTCATCGAGGCTGTCGCCCGGCTTGATGACAGCCGCCGCCCCGCCTTCCGCGGAGACCGTGTGGCTCCGCATGGGATACACCTTCGACACGACGCTGATCTTCAGGGTTGGCTGCGCTTCGGCAGCCGCAATGGCTGCGCGCAGCCCCGCCCCACCGCCGCCAACCACGAGCAGGTCGCAGGAAAAGAGATCCATTGGGAAAGTCGCGGAAGAGCATACAGGTTCGAGGGATCAAGGGGCAAGGGGCAAGGGGCAAGGGGCAAGGGGCAAGGGATCAAGGGATCAAGGGATCAAGGGATCTAGGGATCAGCAACTGGTAGCTCGCTCAGTTTTGGGCTAGGTCCGACTCTGCCGGCTCTCCAACGAATACCTTGCGCGCTTGAACCGTCGCACGCCTGCCCTCGATCCTTTGCCCTTTGCCCCTTGATCCCTTGATCCCTTGATCCCTTGACCCCTTGACTCCTCCAACCCCCGACGCCGCAAAGCTGCTATGATGCCCCTATCCATTCGTTCGGAGGTCTGCATGTACGAGCCGAAGCCGCTCTCGACGGAGGCGATCCCGGCTGCATTGGCCATGGCCGAGCGCTATCGCCTGTTGAACGAAGGCGAAATGGCCGAAAGCATCTGTGAGGACATCCTCTCGGCCGAGCCGGCCAACCAGCGGGCGTTGGTCACCATGCTGCTCGCCGTCACTGATCAGTTCCGCGACCACGGCATCAGCGGAAACGTCAGCCGGGCGCTCTCCCTCGTTCCTCGCCTCGACAGCGAATACGAGCGTCGGTACTACGAGGGCATCGTCTACGAACGACGCGCACGCGCACACCTCGCGCAGAGCGGCCCCGGCGGCGGCTTCCTCGCGTATGACTGGCTCAAGGCCGCGCTGAGGGTCTTCGAGCTGGCCGTGGCACAGCGGCCGGCGGGCAATGACGATGCGGTCTTGCGGTTCAATGCGTGCGCGCGGACGCTGATGCGTCATCCGGAGCTCGAGGGCCGCGAGTCGCAGCGGGAAGCGGTCATCGAGTCCGAGTAGGCCCGAGCAGGCCCCAGGCAGGCCCCAGGCAGGCCTTGACTGGGCGCGCGTTCGGCGGTTAGATGCATCACATGCGTGTGGTGAGCTCTTTCCTCTGCGCCCTCGTCTTGGTCCTGCCGGCTCAGGCGGCAGCCCAACAGGCAAAGAAAGCCGGAGCGGCCGCCACCGCGGTCGTGGTCATCGTCACGAACAAATCTGGCGACAGGCTGGTCGGTGCGGACATCACGGTGACCGGACCGGCCGAGCGCCACGGTGTGACCGGCGCGACGGGCCAGGCACGGTTCACCGGCTTGCCCCCCGGGACCTACCACTTCCGGTTCGATGCCGAGGGCTTTGCCTCGCTCGACCGCGAAGCCGACCTTGGAGCCGGTCGGGTGAATGAGGTGCGCGCCGCGCTCGCAGCGCAGCCTTCCGCCGTCGACAAGCCTCTGCCAGAGCCCGAGGAGCCGCCTGCGTCGCCGCCGGAAGAGCCCGCGGAGCCGACATCCCTTGTCATCGAGGCGTTCCTCGACAAGCATCGGATCAAGGGCGATGAGCCAAATCAGGAAACGCAAATCGGCTGCACGGCCGCCGCGACGGTCGTGCTGCACCAGCTCCGCGATCTGCTCGAAAATCAACTCCATCGAGACGCTGACGCCGTCTTGACCGTCGTCGAGGGCGAAGGCGTGCTCCGGCTCGGCGAAGCGCACCACCCGCTCGTCGAATCGATGGTCGTCGTGATTCCGCGCGGCGTCTCGTACGCCATCCGACGCGAGGGGCGTCGACCGCTCGCCGTCCTCGTAACTCTGGCGGGCGCACCATGCAAACAGTAGGGCCAAGGGGCCAGGGGCAAGGGCCAGGTGGGTGATTTCTACGACTCGGGCCAGGGCAGCCATCCGAGAACCCTTGAGAGCGAGAAACTTGACGTATTGTGTCAAGTTTCGAGTTGTGTCAAGTTTCGAGCTCTCGAGTGAGCGTCGGGGAGTGCGGCCGGAGGCCGCAGTCCGCTAGAACCCTTGAGAACCCGAAACTTGACGCATTTGGGTCAAGTTTCGGGGCTCACAAGTGAGCGTCGTGGGGCGCGACCGAAGGCCGCGGCCCGCTAGAACCTTGCAACTCGTACCTTGCACCTCGTACCCTGAGCCTTGAACCTTGAACCTTGAACCTTGAACCTTGAACCTTGAACCTTGAACCTTGAACCTTGAACCTTGAACCTTGAACCTTGAACCTTGGACCTCGCACCTTGCCCCTCGCCCCTCGCTCCTCGCCCGTTGCACCTCGCACCTTTCGCCGTCTCGCCACGTGCTTGCTCGTGATCGTCGGTGCCGTCGGCGTGCTCGTCGCGCAGGCCCCGCCTGAGCTACGTGCGCTCGTGGTCATTCGTGCCGAGGGGCGCAGCGAGCTCCCACTGACGCGCGCGAAGGGCCGTCCAATGCTGTCGTTGGGAGATCTCGGTCCCGCGTTCCAGTTGACGGTACGGGAGGACACAATCGCGGGAGGGGTCACGGTCAGCTACAAGGGCAAGACCATCGTCCTTGCGCCCAATCAAAACCTCGCGTCGGTGCAGGGGCGCGTCGTCTCGCTGTCGGCCGCAGCCACGCGCACGGGCGATACCTGGCTCGTACCGCTCGACTTCGTGAGCCGCGCCCTCGCCCCAATCTACGACGTGCCCATCGAGCTCCGTCCATCTGGGCTGGTCATCGTAGGCAAAGTCCGTGTGCCGCGTGTCACCGTGGCGCAGAAAACCGATGCCAATATGTCGCGATTGGTCGTGGAGGCCACACCGAGCGCCGAGCCCACCGTCGCGCTCGAGGGGCGCCAGCTCATCGTCCGTTTTGCGGCGCCGGCGATCGACGCAAAGATCGGTCCCATCAAAGGCGATGGTTACGTCCAAAACGTACGCGTCGCACAACCCTCGTCGCTGGTCCTCGAGCTCGGACGTCGCTTCAGCACTTACCGTGCCTCCCAAACGAGCGAAGGCGACACGCTCGAGGTCACACTGGACCTCGCACCCACCGCGCCTGACACCGCCACACCCAGTGCTCCGGCACCAAGCACTCCAACGCCCAGCAGTCCTGAGCCCGCCCTGCCCGCGGGGGAACCGCCGCCGCTTCTCACCGCAGCGCCGGGGATCCGCACGATCGTCCTCGATCCGGGCCACGGCGGCGCTGAGACTGGCGCCAGAGGACCGGGCGGCACATTCGAGAAGGAGATCACGCTGGTCGTTGCACGGCAGCTGAAGACGCTCATCGAGAACAAGCTCGGCCTCCGCGTCCTGCTGACGAGGAGCAGCGATGAGACCATGTCGCTCGATCAGCGCGCAGCGTTCGCGAACAACAACAAGGCGGATCTGTTTATCAGCCTGCACACGAACGCCTCCATGCAGTCTGACGTGTCGGGGGCAGAGGTGCTGTATTTGAGCCTCGCCGAGTATGGTCCAGAAGCGCAGAGCGCGGCGCTGCAGTCGGCCGATACCATTCCGGCGCTCGGTGGAAGCACGCGCACTATCGCCATCGTCCCGTGGGATCTCGCACAGGCACGTCACATCGACCGCTCCGCGCAGCTGGCCCGCCTGGTTGACGCATCGTTGCGACAGCGCCTTTCGATGAGCGGCCGAGCCCTGCAGCAGGCGCCGCTCGGCGTGCTCGTGGGGGCGAACATGCCCGCTGTCCTGGTAGAAATGGGCTTCTTGAGCAACGTGGATGAGGAACGCCGACTGGCGTCCAGCGAGTTCCAGAGCAACATCGTCCAGGCTCTCTACCAGGCGATCGAACGGTTTCGGGCAGCTGCAGTGAGGCAGGCAGAAACGCCTGGCGCCGACGTGATGGTTCCGGCGGCGAACGCCACGCAGGATGCGGAGCGCTCTCGATGACGCGCTTAGGACGGCCGCTACTGGTAGGCGTAGCCGGCGTGCTCACGGCGCTCCTCATCGGTTGGCTCATTGCCGCGAGCTTCTCCCGCCCGGCAGGACCGCCGGAAGCCCAGCCGACGACGTCTGCCGCTGCGCCCACCCCGCGGGACGCCGAGCGGCGAATTCGGGCCAAGCTGCTCTACGTCTCGGAGGACGGCCAGGAGCTCGCGACGGTCGATCGCGAGGTTCCATTTGCCGAGGCGACCGCCGATCAGGCAAGGCGGCTGCTCGAAGCCGAGCTCACCGCTCCTCCCGAGCCGCTTGTACCGGCGATCCCGGCGGGCACACGGCTCCGGCAGGTCTATGTGACGGATCGCGGCGAGGCCTACGTCGATTTCAGCCGAGAGCTGATTACGGCCCACCCAGGAGGATCGCTCAACGAGCTGCTCACCGTTCATGCCATCGTGAACGTGCTGACGACAAACTTGCCGGCGATCACCGCGGTGCAAGTACTCGTCGAAGGCAAAGAAGTGGAAACCCTCGCGGGCCACGTCGACATCCGCCGTCCGCTCCGCCCCCGTGAAAGTGAAGAGAAAAGATGACAGGCATCTCGTCACTTTCACATACACTAGTGCGCCTATGGTTCGCTTGGACAACCGCACGTCAGTCGATCCCCGGCCCTGCGTCATCACGCCGGATTACCTAATCCACGCCGAAGGCTCCGTGCTGATCGAGATCGGTCGGACGCGCGTCGTGTGCTCGGCGAGCCTCGACGATCGTGTGCCCCCCTTCTTGCGCGGATCCGGTACGGGCTGGGTCACGGCCGAGTACGGCATGCTGCCACGCGCGACCACGACGCGGACGCAGCGGGAGGCGGCAGCGGGCAAGGTCGGTGGACGGACCATGGAGATCCAGCGGCTCATCGGACGCTCGCTGCGCGCGGTCGTCGACAGGGCGGCGCTGGGCGAGCGTGCGCTGTGGGTCGACTGCGACGTCATCCAGGCCGACGGCGGCACCCGTACGGCGGCGATCACCGGGGGCTTCGTCGCGCTCGTCCTCGCCCTGCAGCGCATGCGCGAGAAGAAGGTCATCGAGACCATGCCCGTTCGCGACTACGTGGCCGCCACGAGCGTCGGGATTGTCGAGGGAACGCCCATGCTCGACCTCGCTTACGACGAGGACTCGCGCGCTGAAGTGGATATGAACGTCGTGCAAACGGGGGACGGCCGATTCGTGGAGGTGCAGGGCACGGCCGAGGGCACGCCATTTCCGCGCACCGCGCTCGACGAGCTCCTCGACGTCGCGACGAGGGGCATCGAGCGGCTGATCGAGCACCAGCGCCAGGTCGTCGGCCGCTATCTGGACGTCTGACGAGAAAACGGGACAGCCCCCGTTTTTCGCATGACGGAAAACGGGGGCTGTCCCCGTTTCTGTATCGAGACATGTCGCTCTCCCGCATCGTCATTGCCACGACGAATTCAGACAAGCTAAGGGAGATTGAGCAGATCCTCACAGATCTGCCGCTGGAGCTGGTACCGCTCTCCGCCTATCCCGGCGTGTCTCCAGCGCCGGAAGATCAGGAGACGTTCGAGGCCAACGCACGCCAGAAGGCGCTGCACTATGCCGCGGCAACCGGCGAGGTCGTTGTCGCCGAGGACTCCGGCTTCGAAATCGACCGGCTGGATCGCGCGCCAGGCGTGCGTTCGGCCAGGCACCCTGGCCGCGACTACGCCGAGCGCATGGCGACGCTCTACGCCGAGCTCGAGGCGCGCGGCCCACGCGAGTCTCGCGCACGCTTCGTCTGCGCTGTGGCGCTCGCCTCATCGGGAGCCGTGTTGTTCGAGACGCGTTGCACCGTCGAAGGCGCCGTCGCCCCAGAACCGCGAGGCACAGGCGGCTTCGGCTACGACCCGATGTTCCTCTACCCACCCTATGGCCGGACGCTCGCCGAAGTCTCACAGGACGAAAAAGCGGCCGTCAGCCATCGCGGCCAGGCGTTTCGCCAGCTCCGCGCCTGGCTCGCGCGGGCCACGCTCTAGTACTAGCCTCGTCTGCAGAATTTCGTTTCCAGCCAGCTCGGTGGCACACTCAACGTGGTTTCTGCCCTGGACGAGGGCACACGCGTCACGTTATGCATCCCCCTACGCCGAAAGCTACGTACTTTGGTAGTGACGTGATGTGCCGCGCGCGGACAAGCTGTGGAGTAACGACCGCGTGAGACCCATCATGCCCGACCAGTTGCCACCCACGGAAGCGCTTCGCACCACCGCGCCACCCATCCGGGTGGCCATCGTCGAAGATCAACGAGAGATTCGCGAATACCTCGCGACCCTGCTCGACAGCACGCCCGGGTTTCACTGTTCGGGATCCTATCGCTCCATGGAAGCGGCCCTTGGCCCGGTGCTCGGCGATCCGCCCGATATTGCCCTGCTCGACATTGGCCTCCCGGGCATGTCAGGCATCGACGGCGTTCGTCGCCTGACGGCCGCCGCCCCGAAGCTCTTGTGCCTGATGCTCACGGTGTACGAGGACGACGCACGCATCTTCGAAGCGCTGTGTGCTGGCGCGTGCGGGTACCTGCTCAAGAAGACGCTGCCGGCGGGGATGCTCGACTCCCTCAAAGAAGCCGTCGCTGGTGGAGCCCCAATGTCACCGGAGGTGGCACACCGTGTCATCACGATCTTTCGCGATATCCGCCCGCCAGCACAGGCCGACTACAACCTGACACCGCACGAGATCCGCGTGCTCCGCCTCTTTGCCGACGGCTACAACTACAAGACGGCCGCCACGGAGCTCGGCGTCACCGTGCACGCGATCTCGTTTCACCTCCGCCGTATCTACGAGAAGCTCCAGGTCCACAGCAAGACCGAGGCCGTCGCCAAGGCGGTGCAACATCGCCTGCTGCGGTGAAAGATGATCACATGCGTACACGCGTTGCACGCCGTGCCATCGCCTTGTTCACACTCGCCGTGCTGTCGTGCGGTGCGTCCTGGCTGTTCGCGCAGGCGCCAGAGGTTCCCGCACAGCCCTTGGATCCACGAGCTGCGCTCCCGCTGGATCCCGCTGTCCGGACTGGGACGCTGCCAAACGGCCTGAAGTACTTCATCCGCCACAATGATCGCCCGGCGCAGCGCGTCTCTTTGCGACTGGCGGTGAAATCCGGCTCGCTCCAAGAAGCCGACGACCAGCAAGGCCTGGCGCATTTCATCGAGCACATGGCGTTCAATGGAAGCACACATTTCAAGCCGGGCGAGATGGTGTCTTACTTCGAGTCGATCGGCGCCAGGCTAGGCCCCCACGTCAACGCCTACACGAGCTTCGACCACACGGTTTATAGCCTCGCTTTGCCAAGCGACAAGGCAGACGTCATCGCCAAGGGCTTGACGGCGCTGGCGGACGTCGCTGGCGGCCTGACGCTCGATCCAAAGGAAGTGGACAAGGAGAGAGGTGTCGTCGTCGAAGAGTGGCGGGGCCGTCTTGGAGTGAGCTCGCGCATTCGAGACGAGCAGCTGCCGATCATCTTCTTCAAGTCACGCTATGCCGAACGCCTGCCCATAGGCAAGCCCGACATCCTGAAGAACGCGCCAGTGGAGCACTTGCGCGCCTACTACGACACCTGGTATCGCCCAGAACGAATGGCCCTCATCATCGTCGGTGACGTCGATCCCGTTCTGCTTCAGGCGGCCGTGACGTCGGAATTTGCATCGCTGAAGGCACGTGCGGCCGTCGCGCCTGACCCGACCGCGACCGTCCCTCTCAGGCACCGCTTGCTCGCGAGCGTCGTGACCGACCCAGAGATGACGCGGTCGTCGGTGCAGGTCCTTCGCAAGCGCGCCAAACAGGCCGACTATCGGGTCGCGGATTACCGCCGCGCACTCATCGAACGGATGGTCGAGCGGATGCTCAACGAGCGCCTGGACGTGCTCGCGCGGGAGCCCGACGCGAAATTTCTCGGCGCCAGCGCCAACGATGGCGCAATCAGCTCGACGGTCGCCGCATTCGGGCTCAGTGCGCGTGTGGCAGACGGACGGATCGAAGACGGCGTCGAACTGTTGGCCGTCGAAGCGAAGCGCGCGCGCGAGCTCGGATTTACTGAGTCTGAGGTCGATCGCGCCAAGAAATCGATGGCGGCGTTCTACAAGCGGGCGTACGCCGAGCGCGACAAGTCCGAGAGCGGCGCTTTTGCCCAGGAATACCTGAACCTCTTTCTGGAGGACGAGCCGTCGCCAGGCATCGAGTACGAGTATCGGCTAGTACAGCGGCTCGTGCCGAGCATTTCGACCGCCGAGATCTCCACCATGGCTCGGTCGCTGCTTGCGGACGACGGCCGCATGGTCCTCGCCGTCTCGCCGCAAAAGAGGGGCCTGCGGGTGCCGACCGAGCGTGAGCTCCAGGCGGCGCTGACAGCCGCCGACGCGCGAGCGGTGACGGCCTGGAGCGACGCTCCGCTGGGACGCGAGTTGATGGAGGCAAAGCCCACACCCTCTCGCGTCTCCTCCAGACGGGAGATCTCTGACGTCGGCGTCACCGTCGTGCGGTTCGCCAACGGCGTCGAAGCGTGGCTCAAGCCGACGACGTTCAAGAACGATCAGATCCTCTTCACGCTGCGCGCGCTGGGCGGAGTGTCGCTCGCGTCGCGACCCGACTTTATCGAGGCTTCGCTGTCGCCGGCCTACGTTCGCGCCTCTGGAGTCGGCGGTCTGAAGGCCGTCGATCTCCAGAAGCTTCTCGCGGGGAAGCTTGCTGGCGCGTCACCGTTCGCCACGATGTCCACGCACGGCATTTCAGGGAGAGCAACACCGGCGGACCTCGAGACCAGCCTCCAGCTCCTCCACCAAGCGTTCACAGCTCCCGGTGACGATCCCGAGGCCTTTGCCGTGATGAAGCGGCAAATGGGGGCCGCCGCGGCGAATCGCGGCCGGTCACCAGGACAGGTCTTCGGCGAGCGGCTGACGCAGCTCAATACGTCCAACCACTGGACGTCAGAGCCGCTCACGGCCGAGCGGGTCGCCGCGCTCGACCGTCAGAAGATGACGGCCTCTTACCGCGAGCTGTTCGCGAATGCCGCCGACTTCACATTGTTCATGGTCGGCGCGTTCAAGATTGACGAGGCGGTGCCGCTACTGGCGCAGTACGTCGGCTCTCTGCCATCGAAAGGGAAGCCTGCCTCGCAATTCCGTGATGTCGGGATACGGTTTCCATCCTCGGTGGACCGTGCGACGGTCGAGATGGGGCGCGAGCCGAAAGGTGATGTCGTGATCAGTTTCTTCGCCGACCCGCCCCCTGACCCAGTTGAGCAAGAGAACACCGCGGCGGCGACAACGGTTCTGAACATCGCCCTGCGGGACATGCTCAGGGAGGAATTGGGCCAGACTTACACCGTGTCGGTCGGCCTCCTGCAACGCTTGCCGCAGCGCGGCGGGGGGCACATCCAAGTGAGCTTCGGCGCGGCTCCCGAGAACATCGGATCGATGACCGAGCATGTCCTCCAGGAGATCAAGCGTCTGCAGCAGGAAGGGCCATCTGCCGATCTGATAGGCCGTGCCAAGGAGTCGACCCGACGAAGGCACGAAACCGCGCTCCAGCAGAACGATTACTGGGTGAGCCGTCTTCAGGCGGTGCAGATGTTCCGGCGCGACCCGAGTGAGATCCTGAGCCGCGGCGCGCGGATCGACGCCATTACGCCGCAGACCGTTCAGGAGGCCTTTCGGAGGTACTTTTCGCTCGATCGCTACACGGTCGCGACGCTCGTACCGGCGCCAGCCGCGCAGTAAGGGCCTGTCAGGGAATAAGTGTGCCGTTCTGGGTGTCGAGGCGCCCGTCTGGCAAGGCGCGAGGAGTGCGCATACCGGGAGTATGTAAGCGACGAGCAACGCTGCCGGACGGGATGCATCGGCAGCCAGAATGGTGCACTTATTCCCTGACAGGCCCTAACGCCGCCGGTCGGCCGCGCCCGATGGTACGGCGCGGCCGCCGCACCCGCTGTGCCGCGATCCGTCGCGGCGTTGCATTGATCAGTACCCGATGATCGACGTGAGAGTCCGGTCGAACGCTGGCAACACGGACGAACGGATTCGTTCATCGTCATGGAAGCGCCGGCGGCTCGCGATTACCCCGCCCCCGAAGCGGATCACCTCGACCCACCGCTGAGTCTGGTGAACGTGCCAGCACTCGGGCACGCCGCATTCGGCAAACCATCGAAGATGATCGATCACCTTGCCGACACGGAGATTCGGCGAGAGCACCTCGATGACGAGGTCAGGTGCGCCTCGCACGCGATCGGACACGATATGTGATCGCGCGTTTGAGATGAACAATAGGTCGGGCTGAACCACGAGGTGCTTGTCGAAGTTGAGGATGACGTCGAGCGGCGAGAGCCAGACCTGCCCAAGCCCGGATGTCTGCGCGTGTTCGCGCAATGCCACATACAGATCGCCGACTGCAGCCTGATGCCGTGCGGTCGGCGACTCGGCGACATGCAGGACGCCATAGGCCAGCTCCTGAGGAAACGCGGTCTCGGGCGTTGCGAGATACTCCATCGTGGTCATACGCGAGCCTCCTCTCTGGAGGTGGTGACGGGACGATTCACCAACTGACACTGCGTGTTGCACGTTTGCTGGCTTCATGACTCCCCACCTCCCACGACGACGACGATGCCATCGTCGTCTCGGGCAAGTCAAGAGCCATTTACAGCCATTTACCTACAGAGCGATTTACCCATCGAAGGTGCAGGCGTACGGTCCTGTGCCGCCTACAGATCCTACGTACCTAGGTAGTGACAACCACCGGGCCATGGCCCACCATGGGGCTCGAGCCACGGTCACAACGTCGGGATGATCCCGCGCTGTTTCGCGAAGGGTCCGAGGTCACCTGAGCGGCGCGGGTGCGCGCAACGCATTCGCTTCATCTGAAGCAAGGGGCGACGCGATCATGCATCGGCATCTGACGGACCTCACCACAGGTTCTGCGGCCGCGAAGCCCGAACCAGGAGGGAGGGGCCTTTAGGCCCCTCGCCCGCGCGGCACCCGCCTTGCCGCCTGTTTCGTTATCGTCAGCAGCGGTGTTCCTGGCGGCTCCTGCCGGCGTCTCAGCCCAGACGGTCACGGGAACGGTTCGGGGAACCGTCACGGACACGACAGGCTCGGGCCTTCCGGGTGTCGCGGTCCAAGAGCTTTCAGATGCCGACCAACGATCGCCTGTTGCTCAGGCTCGAGCTCTACAACGTGTTCAATCGGCGCCAGTGGGGCTTCCCGAGCGCCAACTTTGCCAGCGAGAACTTTGGTCAGATCACGGGCCAGGCGAATGACGCACGCTCCGTCCAGGTGATGGCCCGCTACATCTTTTAGAAGATCACCCTGACGGACAGGTTCATCAGCGGCAAGCCGCCGAAATTTGCTGTCACCGGATTCCCCGTCACCTTTCCGAACGTCTCGGGGGTCTGCAGGTTCACCGTGGTGTTCGGAGGATTGAAGTTCCAGGTCTTGAGCGGGTTGTTGAAGTCGAGACGCACTTGGAGCCGTGTCTGCCCCGACAGTGTCAGGTTCTTCTGTACCGACGCGGCGCTCCAGATCAGCGGCGTACCGGTCAGGATATTCCGCCCTGTATTTCCGGGCGTAAACGCGTCGGGGTAGGCGAAGTGGTTGATGTCGATGATGGGATTGATATTGGCCGTGTTGAAGCGATCGTCACCAAACTCTCTCCAGTTGTCCACCAGCTCCGGCCGGCTGACGAGGTCCGGGCGGCGCGCGCCCACCCACTCCGGGTAGTAGTTGTTCGGGCTGCCCGCGAAGGCAAAGGTCAAAGGATTGCCACTTTGGAAGGTCTGGATCCAGGAGATGTCCCAGCCGCCCAGGATCGCGTTGACCGGCCCGCCTCGGTTCAAGAACGCGCGGCCCTGACCTATGGGCAGCTCGTAGAGGATGCTCGACGTGAACACGTGTGTGCGGTCATAGCTCGCGCGCGCTTTTTCCAGCGAGCGGTTCTGGATCGGGGCCACGCCGTTCCCATCGTTGTCGCCATCCTGCGTGTTGATGGCCTTCGAGAAGGTGTAGTGGCTCAGGAAGGTCAGCCCGTGCGAGTAACGTTTCTGTACCTTCAGCGTTCCACCGTGGTAGGTGGAGTGGCCGAAGTTGGAACGCATCTGAATGCTCCCGAAGTGCGGGTACGGCCTGAAGTCCTGTGGCGCACGGAAGGCGGCGGCCCGCAGGTCGGGATCGTCCGCACCGAAATCCACCGGAAACGTGTTGACCTCCCACTGCTCCACTAACCCGACGCCTGCCGAGCCTTGGTACATCGCTTCGATCAAGTAGTTGTCGGCGGCCTGGAACTGGACGCTGAGGTTCCAATTCATCACGTACGGGTTCCGCAGCTCTGGATCCCACCATCGCACCTCCCTGGCGCCAAAGTTCTCGCCGACGAAGGGGGCCGTCCCGTTGGGGCGCACGTCGAAGTCAACGGGTTGAGGGCCCTCGCTGATCCGGAAGAGCGGTCGCGGGTCGCCGGGCGCCCGCTGTTGATTGTCCACGGCCACGAACTCGTCGAAATTCCCGCGGGAGAGGGGAAACTTGACGTCCACCGTGTTGACGCCAAACCCTGCGCGGAATGCCCAGCGCTCGAGCGGATGCCACGCCAGCCCCACGCGTGGCTGGAAGTTGTTATTGTCGCGCGCATGCAGAGGTGTGTCGGGATGAACGATGGCGCCGCGCTGGCCAGTCACCTCGTCGATGGCCGTGGGATCGAAGTTGCTCAGTTGACTCGCGTTGTACGGGCTCTCGTTCGTGTAACGCAGACCCAAGTTCAGGGTCAGTGACGAGGTGAGGTTCCAGTCGTCCTGGATGAAGAGGCCATGGATATTGGAGCGCGGCCGCCAGCTCGTGAGCTCTCGATCGAACTCCGCTTGTCGCACATATCCGAGGAGGAAGCCGGCAAAGGTGTTGCCCGTGTTGGGCATCGGGTTGCCGTCCGGCTGCAGCCCGGCGGTCATCTCGCCGAACGAGAAGCGACCGCTGGGAATGTTGGTATTGGTGGAGTCGACGCTCAGCCGGAGAAACTGGTAACCCATCTTCAGGGTGTGTGAGCCCTTCACCTGGGTCAGGTCTGTCTGGAAGGAATACGTTTCGCTGACGTCACGCGAGGGGCCGGTCGGCGTGATGCCGTACAGTGAAGATGGTGAGAACTCGTTGCCAGTCCCAAACGACGGCAGCATCTCGCCGGAGATGTTGGGAATGCCCAGGATCTCTCCGTAGCTCTTCCCCCAGGAGAACGCGAATTGCTCCTCGAAACGACGCTGGTAGCCCACTCGAGTGCTGCTGACCAGCGTAGGACTGAGCACCCAGGTATTCCCCCCTGAGAAGATGTGCACCAGCGTATCGGTCTGACGCCCGCTGCCTCCGGCGAAGTCCTGCAGGTCATCTTCAACTTTCATATTCGTGGGCCGGCCGGGGTTGCCGCGGCTTTCGTTGAGTTGATAACTGCCATACACCGTGAAGGCGGGACGGAACTGGTGGTCGAGGCGAGCACTGAAGTCGTTCCAATCCACGCGCCCTCTCCGGTCGTAGAGAAGATTGGAGACGGGGCCCTCGGGACTCAGCGAGCCTGGCTGGTTGGGGGGCAGCCAGGGATCGGCGTCCAAGATCCTGCGCGCCACCGCGTCTATCCGCTCCTGCGGAATGACATTGCCGGGAAACGGGTCGCGCGTCCATGTGCCGTCCGGAAGCTGACGTGTCGTGGCGGGATCGAAGATGGGATTGCCGATCCCGCCGAGCGAGAAATCTCCCTGCTTCATCGCGGGAGACGGCACCTCGCCGGGGAGCTGCACCACCTGCTTGTCCAGCAAGCGTTCGAAGGACACGAAGAAGAAGGTTTTGCCGTGCCCATCGTACACGCCTGGGAGCACGACCGGCCCGCCCAAATAGGCGTCGGGCTGCATGAACCGAATGTTGGCCGTCCTTTCACGGTCAAAGAAATTTCTGTGTTGCATGTGCCCACTCCGCCACAACACGGAGGCCATGCCATGTAGGTCATTGGTCCCGGTCTTCTTCGTCACGCTGACGACCCCGCCAGCCGTATGGCCGAATTCCGCGGGCAGCGTCCCCGTGTAGATCTTCGTTTCAGCCACCGAATTCTGTGTGGCTCTCACCGTGGTCGTGCCGCCGACCGGGTTGTTGGCAATCATGCCGTCGATGACCGAGGCAATCGCCGTGTTCCGTTGGCCCGCCACGTGGAAGTTGCCGAGTGAGCCCGCATAGGCGTACCCCTGGCTGCTGGTGCCCGGCACCAACGTGAGCGCGGAGTTGGCGAAGCGCTGGTAGAGGGGGAGCTCGTACAGCATCTCTCCCTCCATGACCGTGCCGGTGTCCGAGGTTTCGGTGGCCAACAGCGGTGGCTTCCCCACCACCTCGATGTCATCGGTGACCTGGCCGACCTCGAGAGCCCCGTTCACGCGCACGGTGTCGCCGGCGCTCAGCTGAATGGATTCACGCACCAGGCGCCCGAACCCGGTCAGGTCGAAGGTCACGCGGTATTCTCCTGGCTGCAGGCCCTGAATCCGGAAGAGCCCCGCCTCGTTCGTGACCGCGTCGAATCGGAAACCGGTATCCGGTTGGACCGCCGTCACCGAGACACCAGGAAGAACCGCGCCGCTGCTGTCGGAGACCTGCCCGACGAGCGTGGACGTGCCGATTTGAGCGGCCGCCACACTGCAGAAGACAACAACCCACACACTGGCCATGAGCGCGGAACGTCGCATGTCTCTCCTCCCCCTCAGAGCTCTTGTCCTCAGAGCCGAGGGCTATGGCGTATCCCCAGTTCAGTGTTCCGCGGACTCTAGGTCTCCTCCCTCGACCGTGTCAACCTCATCTTGGGCGATCACACGATGCGATTTCTGGCGGAGAGCACGTTCCAGCTCGTGGGGCTCAGGATTCGTATTCCTAGACGAGTCCTTAGGCGAACATGGCGCGGTAGTGCCGATACCAATCGCTTTGGAAGCGCTCATCGGGATCGGAGCGGCGCTTCAGGCGGAGGAAATCGGCGAATCGAGGATGGCAGGCCTCCACCTGCGCGCGGGTCGCCCAACGATGGTAGGTCAGGAAGTAGCTGCCGTTGTAGCGGATGGCATGGCCGATGAGCCGCCGGAAGGCTGCCCTCGTCTGCTCGAGCCCCTCCCGTGTGTGCACTGCGTGGATGTTGAAGATGACACAGGCCCACGGCTCCCGTGCCCAGGCGAGCAGACTCTCATCATCGCGCTCGATGAGCCGTATCGTCCCGTACACGACGTCGGTGCGGTTCTCGATGATGTCGCGGCGCGTATCGTCCATGAACTTCGCGAGGGCCGCGCGTGGAACGTAGATCTCGGTGATCATCTCGGTTGCCGGGTCGGCCGCTCCGAGCCGGCGATCGAGCGCTGCGTGATAGTCGTCCATGTAGACGCTCATCTGGTGCAGATCCGACCAGTAGAGCTGCCCCGATGTGGAGAGATAGTAGTTCGCGTACATGTCGAAAGCCCGCTGCTTGTCCACGTGGCCTAGGTACAAGAGCCGGCCCCAATCGTCAGCGGCAAGCTCCTTCTGCCGCTCGGGCATCGGCCGGCTGTCCTCGACCGGTCGATAGCAGGAGAAAACGCCTTTGCGCAGCAGGTTGCCCGAAGCCGCGTCGGTCGAGTACTGGAAGTCGCCGTACAGAAACCCCTGAGCGATGCGCCGCTCGAAGGCCGGAATGAGGTCGTCTGCCGCGAGCACCTGGACGACGCGTTCGAGCTTCTGTCGGCGGGCCAGCCGCAGCGTCACCGATGTGACGACGCCGAAGAGCCCGTAACCGCCGATGACCATCCGAAAGAGCTCGGGGTTCTCGCGGCGGCTGCAACGCCGAACCGTGCCAGCAGCATCCACGAGCGACAACGCCTCGACGTCCTGGATAATCGGCTTGTAACGGAGCCCGCGCCCATGCGCATTGGCCGCGAGCGCGCCGCCGATGGTGAGGCGATCAGCACCCGTTTGCTTCTGCACGATCCCCCACGACCGCGGCTGACCCTTTTGCGTCCGGGTGAGAGTTGAGACGAGCTCGGGCCACTCGATCCCGGCCTCCACTTCGAGATGTCCGCGCTCCCGATCGAAGGCCAACACGCGGTTCAGACCGGTCGTGTCGAGTAGGATCGTGTTGGCACCGAACTGCTGGCCACCCATCGCGTGGCGGCCCCCTGCGATGCTGATCGCGCGCCCCTCTTCCCGCGCCGCCGCGATCGTACGCGCAACGTCCTCGACCGACGCGACCTGAACCACGCGGTTGACCCGCGACTGGTTGAGCTGGGAATGGATATCATTCACGACGATCCCGTCGTCGCCACTCCGTTGCCAGCGTGCAGCGCCCGACACAATCGCCGCGGTCGAGGCGGCGCCTCGCTGGAAGAACTGTCGTCGGGTCAACATGTCGTCATCTCCCAAGCGGTTCAGCCTGCCGCGCCCCGCGGTAGATGAGAAAGAGCGCGACGGCCTGGACCAGGTGATAGAGCGCGTTGTGGTCGAGCGGTAGCCGCGGTGGCGCGATCCGGTAGTGTTGCACGGCAGCAGCCGCGAGCGTCAACGCGAGGCCTGCCATCGCCGCTCCGGAGCCTGGCGCCCGGTCACGTGCATAGCGCCAAGCGAAGACCGCGAACAAGAAGACGACGGCCGGCAAGTAGCCGACGATGGCCAAGGCGAAGTCGCGACTGATCCACGTGACGGTGACGGCATAGAGGACCAGCCCGAGACTCGCGCCGCGCGCAACCCACCGGGCAGCGGACGCCGGCAGGCCGATCCGCACACCGGCCATAGTGGCCGCCCAAGCGCCTACGCCCAACGCCAGCAGCGCAGCCAGCCACAGCGTGGTCTCGAGCACACCTGGAAAGCCGTGCACCGTGCCGCCCGCGGCCGCGCCGATGCCGAGCGCGGCGAAGAACAGTGCGAACCAGCCGGAAGCCGCGCCACCGTGGCCTGCCACGAGCCGGGCCAGAACCGCGCACTCCACGGCGAGCGCGTAGTCCGTCAACGTAACGTCAGGCTCGGCGATCATCACGTGAAAGCCTCGGAATCAGCGCTCCCGTTCGAGCGGTGTAGTCCGCGTATTCGGGGAACACCACCTGCAGCAGCTGCTGAGAAATCATCGATCACCAAGCCATTCCGACCCAAGAAGTAGACGACAAGATCGCGTACCTGTCACTACACACGTACGTAGGAAGCTCTCCTAATAATACGGAGAGCGACCGTCACCCCCTCAGAGGAACGTCACGCCGAATCGTACGGTCCAGTACTGAATGGTGGACCGATCGTCGGGTCGGATGTGGTCACGAAGCTCTATCCGGAGGCCGACGCGCTCGCTGACCCGGTAGTTGATCCCCGCCCCAAGGTTCCAGGCATTGAAGCCAACGTCCGGTCGAAAGAGCCTCGTGTAACCGGCCGTCACGAACGGCGACACGGTTTGCCGGCCTCCTCTGCGGGCGAAGTGGTAGCCGCCATTGGCAGAGAAGAGAGCCAGTCCGCCACTCAGCGCGGTCGGCTGGCCGAGGTAGCCGAGCTCCACTCCGACGCTCAAAGGCGCAGCGCTTGGAAAGATCTCCGCGCCCCCACCGAGGGACACGAGCCAGCTGTCGTTGGAGAATCCACTGTAACCACCGGGTCCAGCATAGACATAGCCTTCTACCGGTGTTTGTGCCGCAGCGCGTGGTGCCAGCAGCGGGCACAGAAGCATGAGCAAGCCAATCCGTCCCAGCCAGGGGCGGACTCCGTCTGATTGAAAAGTCATAACGCACCTCGTCTACCGAGGAATGTGAAATGCGCGCGCCAATTGGCTCACGCTACACGGATGGCCGCGCGCCTGATCCAAATGCGCTCCACCGGCTGGCGACCAGGATGCGCCGAACACGACGAACCTGCACTACCTACGTACGTAGCCTTCGTTACCTCGGCGTTGGCGACCCAGGACGTGGCCGGCGCGTCGAACCTCTTCAACATTCCGGGGATATAATCGGCGCGCCAGCGAGCCTGAGAGAGACAGAACTTCTATGCGTTCATTCGTGCTTGCATTTATCGTCGCGGCGGGAGCCGTACTGGCCCCGTCGCCTGCTTCAGCAGCGCCACAACCCGTCGTCGCGGACCTGTTCAGCTCGACCCGCGCGGTCCGCATCTCGGGCGACATCGCCTACATGGCCTCGACCGCCGGGCTCGTGATCTACGACGTGTCGGACCGCTCCAACCCGCAGCAGCTTTCGCAGCTCTTCCTCGATCGCAGCGGGTCGCTCACGTTGGAGATCTCGGGCGATTACGCCTACGTGCTGTCGGGTGAGATCGTCTACGAAGAAGCCCTGCTTCGCATCATCGACATCAGTGACCCGCTCGCGCCTCGCATCGTCGGGGAGTTTTCGGACCTCATGGAATCGCGGGTCCACGCGATGCGCGTCAACGGAACAACGTTGACGCTCGGGGAGGGAAACGCCATCACCCTGCTCGACGTTTCCGATCCGACGCATCCGACGAAGCTCGCCAGCCTGCCGATCATCAGCGACCCCGAGCAGATCGTGTCGCTCGCGCTGGACGACTCGACACTCTTCGCGGCGTGGGTCGGCTTGGGCGACCAGGCCCTGACGGGTGGCGTGACGTCCGTCGACATCTCCGACCCCTCGGCGCCAACGCCGATCAGCGTCTTCGCTCTCGAGGGGACGCCGAGCTCGATGACATCGATCGGCGACATGCTCTACGTCGGTGAGACGCTCACTGCGGTGGTCGCCCTCGACGCGAGTGACCCGGCCAATATCGTCGAGGTGGACAGGATCGACTTTCCGTTGACGGGACAGGTCGACGTCTACGCCGAAGGCGACCGTCTCTTCACGGGCGCCGACGGCGGAGACTCAGGCGTCCTCCGGGTATGCGAGAGAGATTCAGGTGGTGGGCCGTGTCGCTTACATTGCCGACGGGCTGGATGGAGTGTCCGTCCTTTCCGTTGCCGACAATCAGGCGCCCGCGTTCCTGGGAGCCATTGACACCCCAGGGTTCGCCAACGGCGTCTCGGTGGGCATCTTTGGCAACGTTTCCGTCGCGGACCTGAGCAGCTTCCAACTGTACGGGCGCCGCGCCCAATGAGACATGAGCGCCGGCAGGTCTAGCGCTCAGGCTCGCGCGCGACCGTCAGCGACACACGCGCCGGCGTGATGGACAGCACGCGGATGACGTAGCCGGACACGTGCAGCGTCTGACCGACATGCACGCGCGGGCGCGCTGAGGCGCCGTCCGACGTCACGATCTGCAGCATGGCGGTCAGCCCGCGCGTCGGCTGGCCGCCCTCGGGCGTGTACGCCTCTTCCCAGATGTTGCCCACCCCAATCCTCAGGTCTTGCAGGTGGGCCTGTGTGTTGGATTGAATCGTCAAGGTCTCGCCGGTGCGCGTGCGGGCAGACGAAGCGGCGTTCGCCTTTCGTAGGATGATCGCGGCAGCCGTCTTGGAGAGTGCGAGCGCCCTGGGATC
This sequence comes from Luteitalea sp., assembly GCA_009377605.1. Classification (NCBI taxonomy): domain Bacteria; kingdom Pseudomonadati; phylum Acidobacteriota; class Vicinamibacteria; order Vicinamibacterales; family Vicinamibacteraceae; genus Luteitalea; species Luteitalea sp. Next base: position 48,361 of record WHTT01000015.1, on the reverse strand, counting down.
GACCGTCGGCTCGCCTGCCGTATTGTCTGGCCTGGCGATGCCGGCGCCGGACACTTCGATCGCGAGCGCGAGATCCTCTCCCTGCCGGACGTTCAACACCCCCCGCATCCAATACGCTTCGTCACCCACGTCGGGCACCGCTTCCAGCCGCAGTCCCATGTGGCCCGACCCGCGGCGCACCTGCGCGAAGTACGCCGCGGCCGAACCGTCCAGGCCCGCGCGACCGGTCTCGTAGACGTCGAACGCCAGTGTCAGCCGGCCGCGCGTGTCACCGGCCGTGTCGTACCGACACTCGGTCGCCATGTCGTGCGTCCGCACCCGCCCTTCGCCCACCGGCGCACCCAGCACCTGCGCCGCTTCCGCCCGCGTCAGGCGCGCGCACGCGTCTGGCGGCAGCTTCGGCGACGCGGACTGCGCGCCGCGCGTCCCGTGTGCGACGCCCCCGCCAAGCACCACGACCAGCCACACGAGGGGCAGCGTTCTTCCGCGCGCGATGGTCATGAGCCCACCAGACTGATCGCGACCCGTGGCAATGAATGTCCTCATGATCGGCAATGTGTAATCCGGCCTGCGCGAGAGTCACGACCCCCGCGGGCTCGTTGCGGGCTCGTCCTCACCCACCTGACTTCTATACATACCAACGCGTCAACTGTCTGGACGGACGAGCCCAGGAGTCAGCGACCCTCACTGATCAAGCGTTGACTCTTGGGATCGACTCGATATCCTTCGGCGATCGTGCGGACGATTTCTTGCAGGCGCTTTCCGGCCTCGTCCGAGGTCGCAAAGGTGAGCCCCTCGGCGCCTTTCACAACCTGCTCGAGTTCGACGGCGATGACGGAGCGATCCTCCCCCGCCTCCATGACGAGATTGTCACCGAGCTCGGGGTTTGGGACCCCGAGATCCGGTGATCGACTGGTTAGCTGAAACTCGGGCGAGGAGGGTCGCTGTAGGACAGGTCGAGGGCGCGATGTGCAAGCGCAAAGGCGGTGCAGGTGGTCGCGAACGCCCGGTCGACTCTGGAGGAAGCGAGAGGATCAACGGTCTCCAGCACGCGCAGATGCGGCTGGGCAAGGTGTGGCCGCTGCGCTCGAAGCTTCAGGAACTCCGCGTCGATCCCACCGACGCGGGTGATGAGCTCACCCAGGTCGCGACTGCTGTGTCCCGCCTGCCCGTGGAAGATGAGCACGGCCTGAAGCGCACGCACGGCCGCTGTCCGGCAGTCGAAGATGACGGTCCATGCGTCGCGCTCGCGGCCTGGCGCCGTCACCGTCCGCACCGCCTCCTCGAGACGTTGCGCTGCCTTGGTCGCTCGGTCATCCATGTCGCCCCACTCAGGAGCCCGTGTCTCTCGTCGCCCACTTCGGGAGGCCGCAATGCACACAGCGCGGTGTGAGGAGCGCGCGCAGTCGGTCGCCGCCCATGGACCAGAACCAGTCCCTGACGGACGTGAGACAGAACGGGCGCCCGCAGCGGGGGCACGGCCAGAGGCCAAACCGCCAGCCCGCGATCACCATGGCGCCCATCCAGGCCAGGCTGAGCGCGACGGCAAACGGCTCTAGCCACGCGTGCCCATCGATGACGAGCCAGAGCGCGGCCAAGGGCCCTATCCCAAGCGCGAGCCCGAACGCCCACCGCCGCCGCCGTCGGTACTCCTGCCACTGCGCCGTGTAACTGCCCGACACGTCACTCCATCTTATATAGCGCGCGCTCGCCGGTCATGCGATCTCGGATCGCGCAGCCGGACCCAGCCAACGTGAGGATCACTGCCGCACCCACGAAAAGGCTCGCTCCGGTCATCACTCCTCGACCTGAGCGCAGATCGCATACACCGTGAGGCTCCATTCAAGACCCGGGGCAACATCGGGTAGCAATGCGGCCCGGACAAACCAGGACGACTTGCCAATAGTGGTAGTCCTGGGGGAGCCATAGATCGACGCGATGTGGATCCAGGAAGTGGACGCACCGCCCCCGAGCACTCGAAAGCCAAGAGGGCAGGCTGCTTCAGCTTGCTTCTCGATCCATGTGTTGGGACCGACCTCATCCTCGACGATCTGGTAGCCGGTGATCCCGGGTCCCGCCGGCCCCGGCTCGCCCTGTGGACCCTGTTCGCCCTGCAGCCCCTGCAGGCCCGGTTCGCCCTGCACGCCCTGTGCGCCCGACAGTGGTGGCGTGATAGCGGCGGTCGTCCCGGCCAATCCTGTCGGCAATCGTCGCCTGCGCGGCCGCTGGGAGGGCGACGTGCGTGACGTGAAGGCCGGCACCGTGGGTGGTCTGCCTTTGATCCGCTCCGTGCGCGCTCATGATCGGCATCAGCGCAAGCGCGGTCGCGGGGATCACGTTCTGGCGTGTCGTACATACGGCTTGCCGCCAGCGACACTCATAGCGTGCGGCTCCAGGTTCGAGATCAAGGACGGTCGATGAAGTAACCAGTGATGTTCAGCGGCAAGTCCTCAGTGCCCACGCCACCAGCACCTCGGATAAGCCGATCGCCCTCGTCGGCGTAGAAGTGGATCGCTTGGTTCAGGACATAGCAGCTCGGGGAGCAATAGGGAACTGGCTCGCCCACGAACTGGTAACGGACGCGGCCATGACCGCTACCAGCGTCGACGACAGTCAGATCCCACAGCGGCCTGGCGACGTCCGAGTCCCAGGCGCTGATGAACTCGACGACGAGCCGTTTGCCGGCGGGAATGTCGTAGATGTGTTGGTAGTCGCCATCGAAGCCGAGAAGAATGCGCGCAGGCTCCCGGGCGAGCTCGGGATCGGCGATCACGACCGGATTCTGGTTGGTAATCGTGACCGAGCCGGAGACAGGGATCGGGTTCGGGTTGGCAACGGTGACGGCCCCCGAGATGGGGGTCGTTCCCGTCGCCATCGTAGGCACGGGATGGGCGCTGTCGTTGGTGACGAACACGTCCCCGAGCCCCAAGAGGCCCGAGGCCCGAGGGCTGGGCGTTCTCTCCAGCCTTGGGCGCCTGTGGCGCGTCGTTCTCCGCCGCGGCGGGGCCGCGCGGTATCGCGGTGGCCCCGATGACGATGCCAGTGGCAACGAGGGCGACCTTCAGCGCGAGACTCCTCTCGTCGAGTCGCGTGGAACGAATCTCATGTCCCCTGTCAGTGCTAGCTGACTTCTGCATGGCCTCCTCCTTTTTCCACTCGTCACGCATGCCGGGTTCGACGTTTCGCAATAGAGACTACTGAGGTTCCGGCTGGAGAGGACTACGCAGGTACGTAGCAAAGCGACGACAGCCGTGAGATCGTACGTCATAGGAGGCGAATGCTGACGCAACTGATGCAAAGAAGCCCACGTCCATTCGCAGTGACGTGATGTGGCAAGGACCTACAAGCGGTAGCGGTCCGCTGGAAGTCGTCCATGCCCAACTATCAGCGCACCAACTACCTGATGTACCCAGGTTCAGTTACTCGAATCCCGCGTTCATCTATCTGGGTCGCACGATCGAGGCGCTGACGAACGACGATTACGAGATGTACGTGACGAAGAACATCCTGTCGTCGCTCGGGATGCGTGACGCGTTCTTCGATCGCGCGCCGTATCATCTGACGCGGCACCGCTCGCATAGCTATTACCTGACCGACGCGGGGCTGAAGGAGGCGCGGTTCGACTTCGACACCGGCATCACGGTATCCAACGGTGGCCTCAACGCGCCGCTGCCCGACATGGCGAAGTACCTCGCGTTCCTCGCCGGCGATCCGAAGAAGCAGCAAGTTCACTGTTGAGCTGTGTCGATTCGGCGTCCGCAACTGTTCGCATGGGAGCGCCGATGCGTTGTCCCTCTCGAATGGTAAACCCAGACTGGACAGGGAAACGGCCTGGCGAGCATGGACCGCCGGGCTCGCGCGCTCGGTGGTGAGCTCGAGATCGCGTCCTCTCGTCGCAACGGCACCTCGGTGAAGCTCATGATACCGACCCGACGACACGGCCGGTGGGGCGATTCGCCCACAGGTCGCAGTGACGAGACGCGTCACATCCCCTCTCAGACCAAGGCCGCCGTCACAGCACTGCGGACCGGCGCCTGCAATGACAGTGGTCGTTCGTAAGGATCAAGGATGAAGACCCGACTTCGAGCACTGACCGCGCTTGTGGCCTTCTCATTCATCGCGGTCACGTCCGTAGGGACGTCCTCCGCGGATGCCGAGCCCGAGAGGGCGGGCGAGCTGCCTGACCTGCGTGGCCATTTTGCCGCCTTTACTCGCTCCGGCCCTGACCAAGACTCGATCGGCAACCCGGACACGGTGCCAGGCTCGCTCGACATCACGGCGCAGGCCGGGCCCGTCCTCATCGGCCAAACCAACCTGGCCGGCCACTCGACCGCCGGCTCCGGCACTCTTGGGCCAGGCGAGAGCGTCAACCTCCAAGGAATCGGCGCCGACTTCGACGGGCCGTACGTCGTGGAGGCACAGGCTCACAGCATCGACACCGGCCCCTGGGACGGCGGCACTCGAGCCCGCATCCTGGCGGGCAGCTATCGGGTGTCTCTGCTCTCGGGTGGCCGTCAGGAGGGTGACCTGGTCGCCGTACACCAGCGGCCGGTGCTGGGCGCACCATCTATTGGCGGCTCGTGGATGGGGATGCTGGGTGAGCCGGATGAACGCCTGGGTCGAATCGAGGCCAGCATCGTGCAGTCGGAGAGCGGCGCGTTGAGCGGGCGCCTCAGGGCCGTGTTGTTCACCCCGGAACCGGATTCGCTCAGCTTCGAGCTCACGTTGGCCGGCCAGGCGGCCTGGGATGGCACCACCAGCGGCTACTTCCTGGTCGGCGCCGGGAGTGGCCTGCTTGCCACCATGTTCGTCGGCATCGAAGACCCGGGCATCAAGGGCCAGCTGCGGCTCCTGCTCACAGATGGCACGGCGTGGGAGGCGACCCTACGCCTCGAGCCTGCCCTCCGCTGAGGGTGCACGTCAGGATTGTGAGATGACGTCGGTAGCGCAGTGAAGAAACGGTGACCGAATAGCTCGACTTCCACCTGCGTCGCGCGCTTTGATCGCATCCTCCTATCGCGCGCGCGAGGGGCGCTTCGTGATCGAAGCCGTCTTCGACAGAGGGACCCACGCCGTGCTGGGTCTTTCGCGTCCCTCGACACACGCGGACATCATTTCGGTCGATCTATCCCAGCCAGGTCAGCGAATCGGGTCGATCGCCACGCGCGTCGTGTCGTGCGGATCGAACATGACGCGCAGGTGCGCGCCCGGCTGCACACGCGGCACCGCCAGGCGCGACACGAGCGCCTTTGTCTTCGCCTGGAACGGCGGCTGTCCATCAGGTTTCACATCCAGCAGGAAACCGACGACCGGATCGTCGTTGACGGTCACGCCCGTGTCCCAGATCTGGACGACAGTCGCCTCGGCGGCGACACCCACGGCACGGATCTGCTTCGCCTCCGCCTCGCCGGTCATGCGATCCCGGATCGCGCAGCCGGACCCAGTCAGCGTGAGGATCACCGCCGCACCCACGCAAAGGCTCCGTCCGGTCATATTCAATCCTCCTTCAAACCGATGAGCTCCCTGCCAAGTGGCGATCTGGTCGTCGAGCGGTCCGCTACCCGTGGAAGACAAGCACGGCCCGCAGGGCACGCACGACGGCCGTCCGGCAGTCGAAGATGACCGTCCATGCGTCGCGATCGCGGCCCGGCGCCGTCACCGTCCGCACCGCCGCCGCGAGCCGTTGCGCCGCCATCGTCGCTCACCTCATCTTATATAGCGCGCTCTCCCCCACAAGCGTGGTCGCGAGGATCACGCTCTGGCGTGTCGTACATGCCTGAGCACTGACATGACGCAGTGCGCTTTCAGAGAACACGCAACTCCGCCACGTAAAGGCGCGAGAATCCTTCTTCGTCATCATGTCGGCGCCTTTCGAGGGCCGAGTCTCTCCCAGCCTCCACCCTCAAATAACGGATCCTTGGCCGCGCGGGCACTACGTGGGTACGTAGTACACGTCTCGATGCGAGGCGGAACCGGTGCCGCGGCCAGCTTCCAGACGGCTTGGCGCCAACGGCGCGGATAGCGTGCGGCACCACGTTCGAGATCAAGGACGGTCGATGAAGTAACCAGTGATGTTCAGCGGCAAGTCCTCGGTGCCCACGCCACCGGCACCTCGGATAAGCCGATCGCCCTCGTCGGCGTAGAAGTGGATCGCTTGGTTCAGGACATAGCAGCTCGGGGAGCAGCCGGGGACTGGCTCACCGACGAACTGGTAACGGACGCGGCCATGACCGCTACCAGCGTCGACGACAACCAGATCCCACAGCGGCGTGGCGACGTCCGAGTCCCAGGCGCTGATAAACTCGACGACGAGCCGTTTGCCGGCGGGAACGTCGTAGATGGTTGGGTAGTCGCCATAGAAGCCGAGAGGGATGCGCGTCGGCTCCCGGGCGAGCTCGGGATCGGCGATCACGACCGGATTGTGGTTGGCAATCGTGACCGAGCCGGAGACGGGGATCGGGTTTGGGTTGGCGACGGTGACGGACCCCGAGATGGGTGTCGTGCCCGTCGCCATCGTGGGCACGGGATGGGCGCTGTCGTTGGTAACGAACACGTCCCCGAGCCCCAGGAGGCCCGACGCCGAGGGCTGGGTGTTCCCTCCAGCCTTGGGCGCCTGGGGCGCGTCGTTCTCCGCCGCGGCGGGTCCGCGCGGTATCGCGGTGGCCCCGATGACGATGCCAGCGGCCACGAGAGCGACCTTCAGCGTGAGACTCCTATCGTGGAGTCGTATCGAACGAATCTCATGTGCCCTGTCGGTGCTATCTGACTTTTGCATCGTCTCCTCCTCTTTCCATTCGTCACGCATGCCGCTGCGACGTTCTGAAATAGAGACTACTGACGTTCCGCCTGGAGAGGACTACGCAGGTACGTAGCAAAGCGACGACGGCCGTACATCGGTTGGTTACCGAGGGTGAAACGTCACCCCAAATCGTACGGTCCAGCAATGCATGGTGCATCGATCGTCCGGACGTGCCTGGCCAAGAGCAGATTGCTACGTACGTACGTAGTGCTTGCCGCGCCGCGCTGGGCTATTGGTATTGCACAGCGTCGCGCGGCCGCCCTGAGCGAGTCGAAGGGCGCGCGGACCACGCGAGGATTGAAGGAGACATCATGCTGAGAAGCTCAACCCGCATTCGCCCTTCGACAGGGCTCAGGGCGACCCTGAGGTTCTCGAAGGGTCGTTTCGTCTCCGTCCTCGGCATCCTCCTTGGAGGGATGATCGCGCAGCCGTCCGCCCAGGGCTTCCCCTTGTTTTACTGGGCCGAGCAGGCGCAGTTGACCGCGTCAAATGGCACACCCTCCGACGAGTTCGGCCGGTCCGTCGCCCTCGACGGCGACACCCTGGTTGTCGGTGCGCCTCGCGCCCAAGCAGCCTATATCCTTCGCCGGGTCGGTGACACGTGGACGGAGACGGCGCAGCTTACAACGTCAGACGCTTCGATCGAACGGTTTGGAATTTCGGTGGCTATTGACGGCGACACGGTCGTCGTTGGTGCGCTTGCTGAGGATGATGTCGCCGGAGAGTCGGAGCGGGGCGCAGCCTACGTGTTCACGGAAGCCGGCGGCGTCTGGACCGAGACGGCGAAGTTAACCGCCAGCAACGGCACGGAGGACGACTTCTTTGGAGGCTCCGTGGCCATTGCTGGTAACACGGTGGTCGTTAGCGCGATTGGTGCCGATGACACGAAGGGCGCGGCCTACGTGTTCACGGAAGTCGGCGGCGTCTGGACCGAGACCGCCACGCTGACCGCGTCGAATGGGGCGGCATACGACTGGTTTGGCATATCCGTGGCCATTGCCCGCAACACAATTCCGTCGACAGTCGTCGTTGGCGCGATTGGTAAGGCGGCGTATGTGTTCAGGCGGAGCTGGTGGTCGGGCACCTGGACGGAAACGGCGCAGCTGCTACCGCCTCAGGTAAGTGGGGGGGCATTTGGCTGGTCTGTCGCGATCGACGGCGATCGCGTGGTCGTCGGCGACCCGGGCACCAGCAACCTCGGGGTTGGCCACGCCTTCGTGTTCTTGCGATACGGGAGCGGCTGGATATTCGACTACTTCGTTGCGTCGGATGGCTCCTTCGACAATCGGTTTGGCGAATCGGTCGCCGTTGCCGGTGACAGGGTCGTGGTCGGCGCGCCTTACGCCGATGACTACCAGGGCGCGGCATACGTGTTCAGCCTAACCGCGACCGGCTGGACGCAGAGGAAGCTGGTGTCATTGGGCCGGGCGCCGGGCGACGACTTCGGCAGATCTGTCGCGATCGCCGGCAACACACTGGTCGCTGGCGCACCGAATGCCGACGTTGGCGGAAACAGCTCCCAGGGGGCAGCGTACGTCTTCGTGCGGCAACTGTTGTTGTTTCCTTGACGTCGGTGAACCACCTCGGACCCGCCCGGCGACCGCATCGTGCATCTGGCGGGTCGATTTCACCTCACGTGCCGTGAGGTGACCGCGCTAAGGAGGAAACGTGCACGCACACATGACAACAACCGTGAAAGCCGTGGTGACGAAGATCGTCGTGGTTGGCCTGCTGGCCGGCGTGACCGGGATCATCGGGGTGACCCACGCCGGTCAGGGCATCGACAGCCCCAACGCCAAGGAGGTCCAAGCGGTCAGTCAGATCGAGCCCGGAAGCCCGGCCGCCGTCGGCCTTCCGGTGACCGTGACGAACGCGCCGGCCGAGCCCGTCCCCGTAAACGGGGCGGTGCGCGTCGACAATCTCCTCGCGGTACCCACACCCACACAACAGAAAGTCATGCAGGGCTTTGCAGTGGCGGGGGACGTCGTCGAGCTGGTGGACACCAACGTCCATGCCTTTGAGGTGTCCGGTCACTACGCAATCACAAGCGCCGCGTTCAGCTTCGTACCTTCCTCGAGCGCCACGCGGTCCGTCACCCTGCGCCTGTTGGTACACGACTGCCAGGGCAGCATAGTATCGACGGGCGTTGACGTGGTCGTGCCATCGTTTCACACGGTGCAGCTCACCTATCCCGTCCCAATCGTGTTTCCCCTGAGCCCTGGAGCCGACCCCTGGTGCCTCAGGGTAGAACAGCCGAGCACCCCGAGCAAGGACGGGACCGTCGGAGCGACGATCACCGGGTATCTGCTCGACTGAACGCGATCTTGGCGTCGACTTGTTTGCTGGGACCGGGATCCAGGACGGTATCCTGTGCACAATCCTGCCCCTTGTGCCGTAGATTGACGATCGCGCCCACTAGGTAGTCGACTGGAAGGATAAAGCATCCTCCGGCCGCTGGAGCGCAGGATATCCGATTCTCCCCGCGGGCTGAACAGCGGGCGCTACGTTGTCGACGACCTATGACTTTCGTGCAGTTCTGCGGAACGTCCCGGCACCGTGGCCGGCCTCTCACGGTCGCGACGCGGGCTCATTGTCCACGAGCTCGACCCGGCGGTTCTTGGCGCGGCCGTCTTCGGTCGTGTTCGATGCCACCGGGCTCGCAAACGAGACGCCGAGGGGAGTGAGGCGCTCTTTCGCCACCCCAAAGCGAGTCGTGAGCACGGTCACCACGGCGGCGGCGCGCTGCTCAGAGAGCGTTTGGTTGGCCGCCAGGCTTCCGACATTGTCGGTATGCCCGACGACCAGGAGCTTCAGGGCTGGAGCGCTCTCGAGGAGCTTGCTGATCTGCTCGAGCGTCGCGTCGGATTCCGGCTTGACGTCTGCTTTGTTGAAGTCGAAATAGATCCCGTAGAGTGCGATCCGCCCTGCGCTGGAAATCGCCTTGGCTATCTCGTCGGCCGCCACCGTCACCATTTTCGCCTCTCGGGCCTTGCCCTCGACGATGTCGACGACGGCAATGGTTCTACCGTTGAAGGCTTTGCAGTACAGATCATCCTTCAGCGTGTACGTCAGCACGGACACGTGCGCGCCGCTGTCCGGCAGCTCCGCGGCCATGTAGCGCTGATCGGAAATGTCCGCGGTCATGGCGCAGTAGCCGTTTGAAAAATCGCCATCCTCGGTGATGCGCTCCGCTGGGTAGAGATACATGGAGAGGCTCATGTTTCCGCCGCCACCGCTGCTGCTCCGCCCCGGATCACCGCCGCACTCCCCAGCTTGACACTCGAAGAGAATCTTCGCGCCCTTCCCCTCGAGCTCGTCTTGGTAATTGCGCAAGACCTCCAAAGGCGACCGCTCTGCCGGAGTGAGGTAGACGAGCCTCGTGTACGCCCCTTCCAAGGCTCTCTTGTCTTTCGGTTCGTGATAATCGTTGTTGTGGCTGTCCGTCCGCTCTGGCACAGGCTCCAATTTGGAGAGCGGCAACGTGAAGGCGTCGAAGCGCTTCTGTTCGTATGCCACGATGAAGGACCCTTCGTACCGCTTCAACAGCGGGTGGTCCTTGCTGCCTTTCTTGTCTGCCGTTGGAATCGTGGCCTCGGCGAGCGCAAGAGAAGCGGTCGCCAAGAGTGAAATCGCGAGAATCCATCTGAACACGTCACACGTTCCTTGTTTTGGCGGCCTGCAATTGCATTTTTGGGAGACTGCGCTGGCCGCATGTCAGCGTCCGACCTGATCGAGCTGAATGGTCGCCTTTGGTCAAGGACCCGCGATGTCTGGACCGGGCGTCACTACGAAGGTACGTAGGAATCGCACCCGTCCCATGGAAGGGACGCGTCCGGCAACAGTGACAAGGAGCCACGGCCCGGCGTTTGGCGTGGGAAGACGGCAAGGGTTTTCTGCCGGATCAGGTTGTCGACCCTGTCGAATCCGTCGACCCGGTCGGGGCTGGAGTAGACTCAGTTGCCCCTGGACTCAGCGTGTTAGACTGCTCACGATGCGGTTTCCTGTTGAGCGTCCCGCTGGGATCCAGAGCGAGCGCACATCGGTGGACACGATACTCGTGGCCCTTTCGCGCGTGTGTGGGCGCCCGACATTTCACGTCGTGTGCGGGTACGTGTTCGGCTCCGTGGCACGTCGCGACGCTGGCCCCTTGAGCGACGTCGACTTGGCTATCCTCTTCGATGATGACGTTGACGTGTCCCGCCGGTTCGAGCTTGCCGCGGCGCTTGTCGAGGAGGCCGAACGCGCAACGGAACAGCAGGTCGATCTTGCCATCCTGAACGAGGCGCCGCCACTGCTCCGACACCGTGTCGTGCGTGACGGACGGCTGCTGTACACGCGCGACGAGCGGCGGCGTGTGGCCTTTGAGGCGCGAGCACTGACCGAATATCTCGACTTCCAACCCGTGCTCGCGCGCTTTGATCGCATCCTCCTGTCGCGAGCGCGCGAGGGGCGCTTTGGAACTTGACGAACAAGTCATTGCGACGCGGTTGTCTGTGCTCGAGGAAAACCTCCGCATTCTTGCACCCTTCGGGGCACTGGACCTCCCGGCGTTTATAGCGGACCCACGGAACTACGGCGCCGCTGAGCGCTTCCTGCACCTCGCGATCGAAGCCGTCTTCGACATAGGAACCCATTGCATCGCCGCGCTGGGTCTCCCGCGTCCGTCGACATACGCCGACATCATTCCAGCGTTAGCCGAGGCACAGAATCATGCCCATGCGGGCACGTCGAACACGTTGAAAATGGCGAGCAGGAAAGGTAGAGTGAGCACGCTCCGGTAAGAGGTTGCGCTGGAACCACTGCAGCTCACGGCGCGTTCGGCGAACGCGCCCTACCATCGTGGTTCCGCGAATTTGCTCTGCCCTCGTGGTGCGGCGAAGGCACTCTGCCATGGTGGTAGGGACGCCTCGCCGAGGCGTCCGTTTCTGGTCCTCCAAGACTCGTCGAGGCAAACTATGCGTCCTTCTCAGAAAAGAGGAATCAGCCGGCGGGCGGTGCTGCGGCGCACCGCGGCCGCGGCGCTGGCCGGCCCCTTGTTCAAGGCGACAGCAGGCTCTGTCAGCGCCCAGTCCACCGTCAACAAGTTCTCTGCGCCGAGTGATCTGAAGATCACCGACATGCGCGCCTGCCGGGTGGCCGCCAACTACGACTATCCGATCATCAAGATCTACACGAACCAGGACGTCTACGGCCTCGGCGAGGTGCGCGATGCCGGCGTCGAAGGGATTGCCCTGATTTTGAAGGCGCATATCGTGGGCAGGAACCCGCTCGAGATTGAAGGCATTCTGCGCCGCATCCGACAGTTTGCCGGGCAGGGGCGCATGGGCGGCGGCTTCAGCGCCGTCGATATCGCGCTCCACGACATCGCCGGCAAAGTCTACGGTGTTCCGGCATGGCGGCTGCTGGGCAACAAGCTGCGCGACAAGATTCGCATCTACGCCGACACGACGGAGCACAAGGAGCCCAAAGTCTATGCCGAGCGCATGCGCAAGCGTCAGGAGATGGGCTTCACCTTCTTCAAGATGGACTTGCACACCGAGCTCGTGAACGATAAACCGGGCGCGGTGGACTACACAGGCGCCGCGACCGACAAAGGTCTCGAGTATCTCGGTGAGTACATTCAAGCGATGCGCGACGTGCTCGGTTGGGAAACACCGCTCGCGGCCGACCACTTCGGGCGCTTGACGGTGGACGACGCCATCCGCTACGCGCAATCGTTCGAGAAGTTCCGGCTGGCGTGGGCGGAAGACTTCATCGCCTGGCGCGACTGGCGCGGGTTCAAGAAGATCACCGAGTCCAGCACGACGCCGATTCTGGTGGGTGAGAACTCCTTTGGTCTCGAGGAAGGATTCCACGAGCTCATCGATAACCGCGCGGTGGACTTCGTGCACCCGGACTTGCTGACCTCTGGCGGGCTGTTGGAGACCAAGCGTATTGCCGACTACGCGAACGAAGCCGGCATCGGCTGTGCCATGCACATGGCCGGCTCGCCGGTGGGCTTCTACGCGGGCGTCCACACCTCGGCCACACTGACGAACTTCGTCGCCATGGAAAACCACGCCCTGGACATGCCCTGGTGGCAGGACCTGGTGGACGGGGTGCCGAAGCCAATTATCAACGCCGGGCATACCGCTGTCCCCGACAAGCCGGGCCTCGGCGTCGAGCTGAACGACGAAGCGCTCAAGGAGCATCTGCGCATTCCGGGATACTTCGAGCCGACGCCGATGTACGACGAAATGATCGTCTCCGGTTTCAACCCGGGCGGTCCGTGGCCGCATTACGACGAGGAAGGCAACTGGTGTAATTGTGTCACGTACCAGTAGTGTGGCGTTCTTCGCAGCGTGTATCGCGGCAGTGCTCGCTCTTCAGGTGGCGGAAAGCACGGCCAACTCTGGGTTCATTTACCGCCGGCTGGAAAGCGTGCAGGCAAAGCCTTCGGACGTGAGCACCGCAACCTGCCGCTACAAGCCGCTGTTTGGAGAAGGCGACACTGAGACGAGTCTGGTCAAGGGCCTGGCGCGCTTCGGTGAATTGATAGTCGATGCGGGTGGTGAGAGCGCTCGCGTGCAGTATCCAGACGAAGAACAGGCTTACTTCGTGATCTCTGGCGAGGGAACCCTGCACTATGGTAAGGACGAGCGTTCGATTGCAGCCGAGGACTTTTTGTACCTGCCGCCGGGCATCGAGCACAACGTTGCGAATTCTGGGAGTGAACCGCTCCACATTCTGGTCATGGGCTATCACATTCCCAAGGGCACGCAGCTCACGATTCCCGACAAGCTGCTGATTGCGAATACGAGCCAGGCCAAGCCGCAAGTGCTGGACAACCACCCCGATTCAACGCGATATCGATTGCTGATGGGCGGGACCGATAGCAAACGCGACGTCATCGCCGCGGGTCATGTGCTCACGAGCTTGTTCATCATGGACATCGATCCGGGCGGCACCAACGACCCTCATCGCCATAAGACCGAGGAAGAGATTTATCTCGTCCTGGATGG
>WHTT01000015.1:0-34551 GCA_009377605.1 Luteitalea sp. | reverse complement strand
CCCGAACGTGACCGTCGGGTTCTATGCGGACAACAGCCCTGGTGCCGGGACTAGCCGCATCCTGGCCGTGCGCTCCACGTATCGCCCGACGCGCTAGCGTGACGGCCTGTACGGGCCATCGATTTCCCAGGCACCTTCTGCACGGTCCCGGCCGCATGGACGAGCTGGGCTCCTCGTTGGATCGTATTTCTACGTACCCTCGTAGTGACGCGCAACGCAATCTTGGTGTTGACTTGCTTCCTGAGCTCGGGATCGTATGAAGCAACTGTCGATCGGCTTACCTCGGCATCTTTTCTCCTTCTCTGTCGTAGTGGGACTACTCGTACCTTTCCTTGCCCGATTGCCGAGCGTGCCTACGCGTGGCTGGGAATGGTTTGCCGATTATCTTCCTAGCGTCGGTGGCGTTCTTTTCCTTTCCGCATTCAATTTGATCCCGGCGGGCGCACTGTATGGGCTGGGAACATTGAGCAAGCACGCTCCGCTCGCGTTCTGGTTCGCGCTGTCCGGAGGGTTGGCCTTTCTTCTATGGGCGCACGGCACGCTGAACTTGCGGTCTAGCTCAACGGCTGGGATCGCGTTGATGTTCATTCCAATATTGGCCACGGGTGCAGGGGCAGCAGGATGGGTCCTTGGACGGCTCGCGCATGCAATCGTCAAAGACGATCGTCGCCGCGCATGGATGGCCGGCCTCGCAATTGTCATTGCCATTGCCGCAGGAGCGGGCGCTGGCATTTATGGATCGAGGTCCATTGCGGAGCGAGAGGCGCGGTTTCCAGTGGTTGCAGTGAAGGACGTGCCGTTGACGAAGCGCGGAGTTCACCCGTGCTGTCCCCTTGGTAGAGTAGAAGTCTTAGCGCTCGGCAACTTCGATTCAAAGCCAGGAAATGACATTGCGGTACTCGGAACTTCTGGCGTTGCCTTGCTGAGCCCCCTGAATTACACGGTCAAGTTCAAGGCAGCCTTCGCCCACGAGTCCTGCGACGGCTGTGTCCATATGTACCCATATTTGGTGGCAGACGGAAAAGGCGGTCTACTCGTCGCCTCCAGCGCTGGCGTATCCGACAGTCGTGGACGCTTGCTATGGGCGTTGAAGGCTACAGGGTTCTCTCGGCTGGTGCCGATTCGCGTTTCTCCCGGCGATCTAACTTTCTTCTCGTATCAAAGCAATGATCGTGCTGACCTTCACGGCCCGGACGGCAAAGTCTTATGGAGCATCAAGCTGCCAGTATCGGATGTCGGCGTGTACGTGGCAGCCGATGGGACCCGATTCCCACTTGCAATTACTGGATATGGCGAGTCGCGGGAGCTCAGACTCTATGACAATGCAGGTAATCCTAAGAGGACGATTCATCTTCCTCAACGGACCTCAGAGATTGAATCAATCGCTTGGCCAAAGCCAGGCCATTTGCTTGTGGGTGGAGGCAGCCGGATTGGAGTATTGGACCCGGACGGGAAGGAAGTACTAAGGCACGTTATTCAAGGCACATCGTTCAACCCCTACCATGGACCGGATGGCACTGCCGTGCGATTCAATACGACCGACGAACCCTATCTTGCAGTGATGAGCCATGGCAGCTCAGGATATGCACGCTCAGTGCTATTGCTGTTCGACCCCAAGGGCCGCCTAGTCTGGCAAGAAGAAATAGATAAAGTCCGTACAATTCTCGCAGCACCACGATCAGATGGACAAGGCGAGGTGCTGTTGCTTGGAGGTATGGACGGAGTCGTGGAATACAGCCTCACTCGGACGCCAGGAAAACCTTGACGGTCAAGCGATGAATTACACGAGAGACTGATAGAATCCCCGCGTGTTCGCCGATACCGCGCTCGCTGCGCGCATCGATCGTGCGGAGGCTCATCTCCTGGCGGGCGCCGCCACTGCCGTGCGCGAGTCGCGGCCTGATAGCCGCGCGCTCGTCCTGCCCACTGTCGGAGGGCTGGCTGTGTACGTCAGCCCGAGCTCTCCCGCGAACAAGCCTGGAAACGATCGAGCAGGAATGGCACGCGCGCGGCGAGGCCGTCCGCGTCGAGCTCTGGTGTCGCCAGTCTGGCGCTCCGCGATGGGCTCGCGCAGGTCGCGGGCGCCGCAACGCTACCGGCGTTCCGCGGTCGCGGCGTCCAGACCGCGCTCCTCCATCGTCGTCTCACCGATGCCGCTGCCGCCGGCTGCGATCTGGCCGTCGTCACCACTGCACCCGGCTCGCGATCGCAGGCCAACGTGATGAGGCGCGGCTTCATCCTGCTCTACACGCGGGCGGTGCTGATCAAGCCTTGGGATGAACGGTAGTCCATCGCGCCGCCACGTGCGGCCGCGCTGACGTCTCATCGTGGTGTGGGAGCGGACATCCCGCGAATCCCGATGGCTTCCATCTGCGTATCGCCTAGATCTCACAAGCGCGATGAGCATCGACACTTCGATCGCCGTCCTGGAGGCATTGCTCACATCGGAGCTCATGGACATCGCCGTGTTTGCGGACGACGACCACCCCATCAGCCTGGCGCGCTCACTCGGGATCCCGCCGGAACGGCTCCAGCGGGCGACATGAAGAACCCCGTTGCGAGCCCGTTCACATCCTTCTGTCAGAAGGCGTTCGACTTTCTCCACGAGTCTGGGGTTCGCCATCTCGTCAACCGATGTGGACGCAGGTGTCCTGTGGACGGACCTGATCGCTGCAACCGTTGAGCAGGGCAGGACCTTCCCGGTGTTCACGGGATACCTGTGGCCTTGACCTGAGCCGATACGACCTTGCCGAACCCGCCGATCTCAAGATCCATGGAGGTGACCTCGGTTGGGGGAGCGGGATACAGCCCCCAGAAGACCACATCGGCGCCGCCGGGTACAACGCTGGAGTCTGACGGTTCGTAGACGCCGACGAAGTTCCCCAGGTAGTGCAGGTACATCCCGGCTTCCGGGGCGTGGCAGATGCTGTGGCGGCGCTGGGTCGTCTTGTCGGCCAGGGTCAACCCTTCTGGTGCCTGGCTTATGGAGGGCATAAGTCCACTGCCGAAGGTGAGCTCCAATGGAGCGGAGGTCGGGTTGGTCACCGTTACCCGGGCGAGGACGTAGCCCGCGCGCCGCTCGAGGCTCTCGGCACTGACCTGGAAGCCGGCCTCGACCAGATCGTTCTGGAGCTCGGCAGGTTCCAACGTCGGGGGACCTGCCGGGGTCAGCGTGCCGAGACGCACCTCGACCCGCCGGTTTTGGGCCCGCCCGTCCGGGTTGTCGCTGCCGTCGGGGTTCTGGTTCGTCGCGACCGGCTTGGTCTCGCCGAAGCCAACGGTTTCGTAACTGAACCCGTCACCGAGCTCGGCACGCAGCCCGTCTCGCACCGACGCTGCGCGTTGCTCAGACAGGGTCTGGTTGGAGGCATCCTCGCCCACGCTGTCGGTGTGCCCCTCGATGGTGACTGTGCCGCTGCGACCACTGATCTCCTTCCCGGCCGTGCTGATCGCCGACTGCGCCTCTGCGGACAGCTTGGCACTGCCGAACTCGAACAGGAGGTCGCTGGGCAGTCTGAGCTCGACGACCGACTGATCCGACTCCCCGTCTCCACCTTCGGTGCGGCACACGAGGGGCCCGAGCATGCGGCGCTCGGGCTGCGGGCCTCTCAACACCGGGTCATCCTGCAGCGCGCTCGCGCCCTGCGGTTGCACGGGCACGATCACCGGGAGCAGACCCGCGACCATGACCAGCATCTTGGTGGTCTCCGCAGGGGGCGCTGTGAACATCGCGGTCACGATGACCGACCTGCCGGGCGGCGCCGGCTCGTGAGAGCTCTCGCTGATCCGCGAGTCGTTCCCCGATTCCGGCAGCACGCCATAGGACGTCCCGCGGGGCAGATCAGCGAGCAGCACCTTGGGCCCCAGCACGTAGATGTCCACATCACTCGGGCGGAGCGTATCCTTCGTGCCGTTGAAGAACTCGAACTGCAGGGCGAGCTCGTCCTCACCCACCCGCACCAAACGTATGTTCCGGCCTTCAATCGCGAGTGCGCTCGCTGCCGGTTTGGCATCCACGCCCTTGACGGGGTTCTTCGGCTTCGGCTCCGCCTCCGTCGCTGTCGACGGCTCGGCACGCTTCACCGCGGGCTCTTCCGACGACCTTGCTACCGGCTCGCTCGGCTCCTGCCCGCTGGGCGAGCACGCCGCCAGCGCCAGCACCAACGTGATGCCGTATGCGGGCCGCAGACGACGGACCTCTGCCGCACCGCGGAACAATGACACGCGCTTGCTTCTCATGGTCTCTCCATCCGGCGGCCCCAGCGCTGTCAGGCGCCCGAGGAAGCCGTCCGAGCCGATCGCCGCGGGCCGAAGGCGACAATACGCTCACGGCGCGACGTCCGCGCAGATCGCGTGGGCAAACACTTGCCAGTCGTTAGGTGTGCCGGACCCCACTTCATGCGCCACTACGGCCCACCCGCTCCCATCAAGGGCGGGACGATTGATGATAAGCGCCACGTTGGTGTCATTATCCCCCCCGAACCCGGCGCCGCCACCGATCACCACCTTGCCGGAGGGACAGACCGCTTCGATGAACTTGCGGTCAACGCTGTTGATAGCGGTCGACTCCAAGACGATCTCGTAGCCGGTGACCCCGGGTCCCGCCGGCCCTTCTGGTCCGACCGGCCCTTCTGGACCCGCTGGCCCCGCCGGTCCGGACTCGCCCTGCGTGCCCGGCAGCCCTTGCGGGCCGAGGGGGCCTTGCGGGCCGAGGGGGCCTTGCGGGCCGACTGGACCCTGCGGTCCTGGCAAACCCTGCGGTCCCTGATGATTCCAGCTCACGGGATACTCGTTCGACCGGCACGCACCGGGGTCCTCGACAATCCGAATATCCCCATTGCCGAGACCAAGCAGGCCTCGGCTCGCGCAGGCGTGAATCACCTCATCGGTTGGCTCCTGCGCCGCAGCGAAGGCCACGCCCCCGCCTGATACCACCCCAGCGAGCAGCCCCATGGCCACCGGCACTCGACCCAACCAACCCGTCGATCTCCAGGTTCGCATCTGGTCCTCCCTTCGGACGAGAGGACGTGAGGGCGCACGAGACGCCTCGCGTCAGGTCCGGTTTCGGTCAAGGATTCGCCACGTTGCGGCCGGTGTCACTACGAAGGTACGTAGCAATCGCACGCGCCCCATCAAAGGACCGCTTTGACGCCAGTGATAAGGAGCGCCGCGAAACAACTATTCGGGGTCGACGGGTTAGCTGAAACTCGGGCGAGGAGAGTCGCGATAGGGCAGGTCGAGCGCGCGATGTGCAAGGACAAAGACGGTGCACGCGGCCGCGAAAGCCAGGTCGACCAGCGACGACGCGCGGGGGTCAACAGTCTCCAGCACGCGCATGTTCGGCTGGGCAAGCTGTGGCAGCTGCGCTCGAAGCTTCAGGAACTCCGCGTCGATCCCTGTTCGTGATACAGGACGGAGACGTCCTGCGGCACGAGGTTTACGGCCTGCAGGATCGCGACGCGAAGCGCCAGGTGGACGAGCGGACGATCTATCACTGGGCGTCGATCACGAAGACGTTCACGGCGATCGCGATCCTGCAGCTGCGCGATCGCGGCCTGCTGGCACTCGAGGATCCCATCGTGAAGTACGTGCCGGAGCTGCGGCACGCGCACAATCCCTTCGGTGAGATGTCGGCGATCACGATTCGGCACCTGTTGTCGCACAGCTCCGGCTTCCGCGATCCGACGTGGGGCTCGTGGGGCGGCGACAAGGCGTGGCACCCGTTCGAGCCGCCGTCCTGGAAGCAGCTCGACGCGATGACGTGGTCCTGAAGCGCAGCTCGCTCGAAGAGATGTTCCGGCCGCAGATCGCGGGGCCAGAGCCCGGTGTGTCGCTCGGCCTCGGCTACTTCCTGGAGCGCCGCGACGGCCTCGATCTGATCGGGCACAGCGGCGAGCAGAACGGCTTCATGTCCCACTTCTTCGTCCATCCCGCCTCGCGCGCCGCGTTCATCGTCGCCTACAACACGAACGCAAGCTCACAGGCGAATCCGGATCGGCCCAACACACGCCGGCTGGACGATGCGATCCGTGATCACTTCGCGCAGCGGGTCTTCCCGGCGCTTGCCGCGTCGTCGTCGACTGCCGCCCGCTAGACGCAAGAGCTCGTTCCGGCCGGAACGAGTTGCCACGGGTCGACTCACGCCACCGATTCCTGCCACGGACAGAGATTCCTACGTACCTACGTAGTGACGCGAACCGGGACGTGGCCCACCATGGAGCCCTCGAGTCGCGGCGACAGCCGCCCTGACTGACACCTGGGTAGACGAGGAGGATCTCGCGTGAGCACGTGGATTCGACGCAGGAACGATCGGCGAGGCCCGAACCGGAGCCTCTTGATCTGGTTCGTCGTCGCGGTCGTGGTGGTCGCCGGCATCACGGCCGCAGCAGTCGCCCAGTCCACGACCGACGTGGAGGAGATTCACGCATGCACGACGACGCTCGCCACGAGAATCGTCGTCGCCACTCAGGCGTGCTACGCGTGGGAGAAGCGCGTGACGTGGAACCGACAGGGGGAACCCGGCCCGCAGGGTCCTGCTGGTCCTACCGGGCCATCGGGCCCCGCCGGCGCGGCTGGTCCCTCGGGCGAGCAGGGTCCTGCCGGTGTCGACGGTCCTGTGGGACCGCCCGGCCCACCCGGGCCTCCGAGCAATGGTCTCGATCCTTTGCGGGTCGCGTTGCTGCGGTGGTACGGAGGAAATCAGTCTGGCGCCGAGTTCAGCGTCGGTGAAATACCGCGTGCCATGGCGTTCGATGGAGCCAACATCTGGGTCACCAACTACGGCGACCACACGGTCACGAAGCTGCAGGCAGCCGATGGTTCCGTTCTGGGCAGCTTTTTCGTCGGCCTCAACCCCGAAGGCGTGGCCTTCGATGGCGCCAACATCTGGGTGGCGAACTCAGGCAACGACACGGTGAACAAGCTACGCGCATCCGACGGCGCCGTGCTCGGCCCCTTCCCCGTCGGAGTGAGCCCCCAGAGCGTGGCCTTCGATGGTGAAAACGTCTGGGTGACCAACTCGGGCAGCAATACCGTGACGAAGATGGGGGCGGCCAACGCCAACCTGCTGGGCACTTTCAACGTCGGCGACCAGCCAACAGGCGTGGCCTTCGACGGGGCCAACATCTGGGTCGCCAACTCCGGTAGCGGCACAGTGACGAAGCTGCAGGCGACCGACGGCACCGCACTCGACACGATTAGCGTCGGCCTCAACCCTGAAGGCGTCGCCTTCGACGGCAGCAACATCTGGGTTGCCAATTCAGGCAGTAACACGGTGACGAAGCTGCGCGCGGTCGACGGCACCGTGTTGGCCACGTTCAGCGTCGGCGGCTTGCCGCGAAGTATTGCCTTCGACGGAGCCAACGTCTGGATCGCCACCCTCTTGGACAACACGGTGACGAAGCTGCGCGCGGTCGACGGCGCCGTGCTGGGTACCTTCACCGTCATCTCGGCACCAACAGGGGCGCTCGGCCTGGCCTTTGACGGTGCCAATATCTGGGTCGCGAATTCTGGCAACAGCTCGGTGACAAAGCTGTAGAGGCAACGCCACCAACGCCAATCTGAAGGTCCTGCACCGCGCGACACCGATCTGCAATTAGGCGCGTTGGGCGTGCCGTGAGGTGACCGCGCTAAGGAGGAAACGTGCAAGCACACATGACAACAGCCGTGAAAGCCGCGGTGACGAAGATCGTCGTGGTTGGCCTGCTGGCCGGCGCGACAGGTGTCATCGGGGTGACCCACGCCGGTCAGGGCATCGACACCCCCAACGCCAAGGAGGTCCAGGCGGTCAGCCAGATCGAGCCCGGAAGCCCGGCCGCCGTCGGCCTTCCGGTGACCGTGACGAACGCGCCGGCCGAGCCCGTCCCCGTAAACGGGGCGGTGCGCGTCGACAATTTGCTCGCAGCGCCCACGCGACAGAAAGTCATGCAGGGCAGCGCCTACCTGGCGGACGTCGAGCTGGTGGACAC
The DNA here is from genome assembly GCA_009377605.1 of Luteitalea sp. Lineage (NCBI taxonomy): Bacteria > Pseudomonadati > Acidobacteriota > Vicinamibacteria > Vicinamibacterales > Vicinamibacteraceae > Luteitalea > Luteitalea sp. Next base: position 26,584 of record WHTT01000015.1, on the reverse strand, counting down.
CAACGGCTTTGTCTCTGAGCTGTCCGGTCACTACGCGATCAGCAGCGCCGCGTTCAGCTTCCTACCTGCCTCGAGCGCCACGCGGTACGTGACCGTGCGTCTGGTGGTAGACGACTGCCAGGGCAGCATCGTATCGACGGGCTTTAACGTGGTCGTGCCATCGTTTCACACCGTGCAGCTCACCTATCCCGTCCCAATCGTGTTTCCCCTTACACCGGAAGCCGACCCCTGGTGCCTCAGGGCACAGCTGGTGGATCCCGTGAACGGGCGCGGCACCGTCGGAGCGACGATCACCGGGTATCTGCTCGACTGAACGCAATCTTGGCGTCGACGTGTTTGCTGAGATCGGGATCCAGGACGGTATCCTGCGCGCAATCCTGCTACTTGTGCAGGAGATCCACGATCGCGCCCACTGCGGTGCCGATGCCCGCGCCTGCGAGCACCCCGACTGGGGTCGCGATGGCGGAACATTCACTGTCGTTGCCGTCGCAGATGTTCTGCGCCCAGAGGAACCCACCGGCGGCGCCGACGCCGGCCCCTATCAGCACACCGTTCCAGATGGAATCACGCTGGCGGACCTGTGGGGGCTGCCGGCGCGCTGGCGGCAGCTCGACGATAGCAAAAGTCGAGGGCGCCGCGGATCGTCGAAGTCCCTGACGGATGCGGCGATAATCTGGCGCGCCCTCGTCGCCGTGCGCGGCGATTGAGCCTCCCAGCAGCATGCTGATCACGATCGTGGTGATGAATGTCTTCATGATCGGGAATGTGCAATCCGGCCTGCGGGAGGCTCACGACAATTGATCCTGAGCGCGTCGCGTGGCAGCGGGTGTTAGCCAGCACGGCCTCTGCTCCGGGCGCTTAGGAACAATGGCAGCATCGAACCCGTCCCACGCCGATAATGCGGATACTCATCTCCGAACGCCGACACCAAGTGTGTCTCCTCGCGCGGAATGACAACGAGGCGAACGGCGATCAGGGCGATCACTGCCCACAGCAAGATGAGCCAGCCTCCTGCCATCAGACCAATGCTCGAGAAGAGCACGACCCCCGTCGTGTACAAGGGATGACGAACCCAACGATAAGGGCCCGTGGTGACGAGTTGATGATCGTTCTTCGTGAGTACCGTCTCGCTGACGTTTATGAAAAGACCTACGTACCTTCGTAGTGACGTGATGTGGCACGCACGGGCAAGCTGTACTGGTCCGTTGGAATCGTCCATGCCCGACCAAGCCCCCGACCAAGTCCCCGACCAAGCCCCTGGCACCGAGCCGCTTCCCCGCGCCGTCCCGCGCATCCGCGTGGCCATCGTCGAAGACCAGCGCGAGATTCGCGAGTCCCTCGCCACGCTGCTCGACAGCACGCCCGAGTTCCATTGTTCGGGGGCCTATCGCTCCATGGAGGCAGCCCTCGGTCCGCTCCTGAGCGACCGGCCTCAGGTCGCGTTGCTCGATATCGGACTGCCCGGGATGTCCGGCATCGACGGCGTTCGCCGTCTGGCCGCCATCGCGCCGAAGATTCTGTGCGTGATGCTCACCGTCTACGAGGATGACGCACGGATCTTCGAGGCGCTCTGTGCCGGCGCGTGCGGGTACCTGCTCAAGAAAACGCCGCCACCGCAAATCCTCGACGCTCTGAACGATGCCGTCGCTGGCGGGGCGCCCATGTCACCAGACGTGGCAAGCCGTGTCATCACGCTCTTTCGCGCCGTCCGGCCGCCAGCACAGGCCGACTACAACCTGACACCGCACGAAATCCGCGTCCTCCGCCTCTTTGCCGACGGCTACAACTACAAGACGGCCGCCACCGAGCTCGGCGTCACCGTGCACACGATCTCGTTCCACCTCCGCCGCATCTACGAGAAGCTCCAGGTCCACAGCAAGACCGAAGCGGTCGCCAAGGCGCTGCACCATCGCCTCCTGCGGTGAACGCGCAGCGGAGTGGCCAGGACCGCGGGAGCGATTCGGGCCGCTCGCATCGGACGAAGATTCCTACGTACCTACGTAGTGACGCGAACCGGGAGATGGTCCACCATAGCGGCACTCGAGTCGGGGTCACTACGCAGGTGCGGAGCCAAGCGACAACGGCCGTGAGGTCGTGCGTCACAGGAGGCGAACGATGAAGCAACTCACCACACTGGTTGTGGCAACTGCCATGCTGTGCACCGGATCAACCGTCGCGTGGGCCGACAACACGACGTCGGACAACGCAGACTTCCTGTTCATGGGACAAGTCAGGTCAACAACGCTCTCGCCAGAAATCAAAAAGCGCTGGTTCAAAGCGCGCTTCGTCGAGGGCCGGTCGTACTACCTGTACGCCTGGGCGCCCTACACGGACCCCTCCGAGAGCTCGGTGAACCTTCAGGGTAGCGGGTTCGCCGACGACGGGTTTTCACTAGGCCCCAATACCCTCCTTTCCGAGCCGCACCTTTTTCTTCATGGCCACCGCGGCGCGCAAAAGGTCTATTTGCCCGGGGGCTCCGGAACCGTCCGGCTTTCGGTCGATTGGTTCCAACAGACACCCACTGCTACGTTCACCGTCCACGTGCTGCTGGTGGAGACCACACTCTTCTCACCCTGGTGGTACACGTCGGTGGACGACGGGTATGAAGGCTTCGTCGAGATCAAGAACAACACCGACATTCAGAGACGCGTTTACTTGACCGCCTACAGCGGCGATGGGACCGTCGTGGGGCAGACCTCGACGGTGATTCTTGCCAACGGCAACACCGTGGTGGGACTCAAGGCACATTTTACCCTCACGGGCGATCAGAGTGGCTCCGTACAGCTTGCTCACGATGGGGCGCAAGGCGCCATCTCGGCCAACATCACGACCCTGAGCGCCACGACGGGCCTGTCGTTCGACTCACCGTTCACCACACGCCAGTCGCCTCTCTAGTGTCTCTTACGGCGCCGCCCGCGTGATGCGCTCGCACGTCAACGTCACGGTCTCCGTCACGATTGCCGTGGAGCCGGCCGCGTCGAAGCCGCCGATCTCGATCTGTGAAGGCCAAGCGTTCTCGAGATTGAACCGCACAATCGGTGTCCCAGCGCGGTCGAGAATCGCGATCGCGGCGTTCTTCCCCAGGGGCCCACCGACGCCGCCGACGACGCTTTGATACCACGCCCACAACTCGTCGTCGGTCGTCACCCCTCGTCGCAGGACAGCGGTGCATTCGACTTGGGGCTGCACGAGCCGGAAGCCGGTCAAGCGGTTCACGTGATGTGTGGTCGACGAGATCTCCACAAGCTCTGAAAAGGAGGCAATTTCCACCTCGTCAATGATCAGCGAGACGCGGCCGGCCGTCGGTTCCTGTGCGCTGACCTGCTGGAACGCAACGAGAACCATTGCGGCAGCTACCAACACCGATCCGGCGGCGCCCGAGATTCCTGCCAATCCCCGTTCAGAGAGACAGGTAAACAAACGACAAGAGTACTTCTCTGGTTGCATCTCCTCGTCCTTTCTCGAAGGCCTGGGGACTATACCCCCGCCAAGTATATAGCTCGTGACGAAGTGAACCACGGACTCGGGCGCGCGTCACTACCTACGTACGTAGAAATTCGAAGCTCAGCGGTGCCGATGCCCGGCCAGGCGCGAGTTGACACAGATCGACTCGATGACATCGTGCCGGCACGAGTTGATGCCGGCACAACATCACGCACGACAGATCTATACGCTGCACAGATGGAAGCGCGGGAGCTGCTTTCTGCGGGGACGACCGGGCTAACCTCCCACGGCCCGCCAAGGTGCGAATGGGTTCTCGACGCCTTGAAGCGCCGGCGCGAGCTCCGGAAGATGTCGCTTCAGGACGCTGGCCATGCCGTTGTCGCGAATGTAACTCAGGCCGAGCTCGGTGTAGATCTCGGGCCGATAGTCGTCTGTGAAGAAGCGATCGCTCTTGAGCCGCCTCGAGGCCATCAAGACGAAGATCCGAAACGCCGTCTCGCTGAAGCCGAAGCCTTCGGGCAACGGCTCCGCATAGAGGCCCGTCATGAGATCCACCTTCTCGAGGTCGTCGTCATAGACCTTGCGGATCTGCTCGCGCCACTCGGCATTGTCGGTGAGCTCTTCGAAAGACTTGACCGGCTCCTTGCGGAGCAATCGTCGAAACTGGTTGTAGCGTGGCACCCCGCGCTCGCGATCGCGCAGGATGTCGACAGCCGCCAAGTCCAGGTGCTCGCCGTTCTCGCGATGGAGATTCTGCAGGTGCTGTGGGTAGTTGTGGAGCGTCAGCGCTCCCGGGTGCGCAACGCCAAACGAATAGAACAGGTCCGCCATGGAGACACGCTCGAGGATGGGACGCGACTCGCGGCCAGAGACCTCCGGCAGCTGATGTCGCTCCAGCACCTCGCCGGTCGTCGCCGATCGCAGCACGAGCTCGTCCGGGATCAGTGGGTGCATGCGATACACCGCCACGAACTCCTCGGTTAGTGAGTACGGCGCTGCATGGTGATCCGCCTTGGAGCCGATGATCCCGCCGAGCAGCTCGCTGTCGTTGAGGAACTCGAGCACCTCCTGCAGATCCGGCCCGGTGAGACCGTTCCAGTTGGCGTTCATCGCCGTCTTGATGATCGGGTTCGGCAGGATCGCGGGCGTCCACTCGACGGTGTGGATCTTCGCCATGAGCGCAGCGTTGATCAGCCTCGCCTTGCCGTAGATCTGGCCGTCGCTCCAGCCGGGGTGCTGCTGCTGCAAGAGATCGCAGATGTGATTGTGCTCGAGCGTGAACAGCGTGTGCAGCGTTGCCAGGCCGAGCCACCAGTTGTCGGTGAATCCGGTGCACTCGATACCGGTCGCCGGATCGAGCGGCAGGAGTTTGGTCGCCTCCACCTCGAGCTTGCCGCCTTCGCTGCTCCGCAGCTTGGCGGCACTGGCCTCGTCACACCCATAGATCTGCGAAGCGTCCCACCAGTGGCTATTGAGATTGACGTAGGCCGGTGGATTCGATGACCCGGCGGGTGCGGGATCTGGCACGCTCTGCGGCACCCGAATGGCCGCTGCTGGCCACGTGTCACCCGCAGGCACCGGGATGTCCATACCGTCGGCCAGACTGGATGTCTTGTGCACGAACCAGTCGTGCACCATGAACTGGATCCAGGAGGCGGCCATCAGATTCAAGATCGTGGCGGGCTGGAACGTCTCGCGGGTCATGAGCTCCCGCGAGACGACGCGGGGGTTTGGATTCAGCAGATTGGCGCTGTCCGGCGCCACGTGCTGGAGCGCAAAGTTCCGGCCAAACCGACAGCCGGCGCTGCCCATCCGGGGGTAGCGCAAGTCGTTGTGCGTGCCATCGACCGTCCGCTCTTCCCGCAGCTGAGGGCTGAGGTCGGGCGGAATCTCCTGCTTCTGGAGCGGCGGCTCCTCGGTGTCGTGCAGGTTCTGCTCCCGCTGGTCGTTCCGAATCTCCACGAGGCGCGGCATCGCGAGCAGCCGCGGCAGCTTGTACCAAGGACGGTTGTGGCGCAGCGCATCGCCGACGCGGTCGCGCACGGACTTGGCCATGATGTTCCCTCCAGTAGGGATCAACGCCGGCCGCCACCCGATAGAACTCCTAAGAACGAAATCGTGCCGTCGGATTCGTGGACTTACCACCGGGCGACATCAAGGCTGACGCGAGCTCGTGCCTCCCTGGTCCCGGTGCTGATCTCGCTCGCGCTCGCCTCCGCCCGGCTCGTCAGGCGCACGTGAACCGACGATCGCCGTGATGATGGCGGCGGCGGCCAGCGTCCACTGCACCCAGCGCGGAAAGTCGAACAAGCCGGCGTAGACCGACCCCATCGCCAACAGCAGCGCCAGTCCAAACAGGAGACGTCGCGTCAAAATTCACCTCGTGAATGCCGGACCTCGGTGAGCGCCCTGTCACACACGCCGTAACTGCACCTGCTGGACGAAATGGTTCGCCACCTTGGTCAGCACCAGGTGCGCGCGCTCTCGGGTCGGGAGGATGTTCTCGCGGAGGTTCACCCAATTGATGTCGCGCCAAATGCCGCGCGCCACATCGCGCGCCTCGGACCGCGACAACCCGCCGTAGCGATGAAAGTACGACTTCGGATCCTGGAACACGGTATCGCGAAGCGTCAGGAACCGCTCGACGTACCAGCGCTCGACATCCGTCTCGTCCGCGTCGACATAGATCGAGAAGTCGAAGAAGTCCGACACGAACAGTTGCGACAGGTGCGGCCGCCGCTCGGGCGCCTCGAGAACGTTGAGTCCCTCGACGATGACGACGTCTGGCTGCCGCACCACTTGGAAGTGGCCGGCGACCACGTCATAGGCGAGGTGCGAGTACATGGGAGCGTGCACCTCGGGAACTCCAGCCTTCAGGTCCGCCATGAATCGCACCAACCGCCCTCTGTCATAGCTCTCGGGAAAGCCTTTGCGCCTGAGCAGGCCGCGCTGCTCCAGGACACGGTTGGGATAGAGGAACCCATCGGTGGTGATGAGGTCCACGCGCGGGTGGGTTGGCCAGCGGGATAGCAGCGCCTGGAGCAACCGGGCAATCGTGCTCTTACCAACCGCGACGCTGCCGGCAATGCCAATCACGTATGGCACCTTGGCTTCGTGATTGCCAAGGAAGGTCTGCGTGGCGCGATAGAGCTCCTGTGTCGCGTGAACGTAGAGATTCAGCAACCGCGACAGCGGGAGGTAGATCGTCTCCACCTCCTCCATCGACACCTGGTCGTTCAGCGAGCGCGTGGACTCCAGGTCCCCTTCGCTCAGCGTCAGTGGCATGGAGTCGCGGAGCCGCGCCCATTCCTCGCGCGTGAACGAAGAAAAACGAGAAGCGGTCGTCGCTGCCTCGGCCATCCGCGACTCAGCATGCCGCATTTTGCAGGTTTGTCAAAGCGTGGAAAACGGGAAAACGGGGACAGCCCGTCTTCCATCATGCGGAAAACGAGGGCTGTCCCCGTTTTCCGACCGAGCCTGGTGGGCCCCCACCAGTCCCTCGATCTTGACTTGAGACCTCTTCTGTGTACGATAGTCAACCTGTGCTGGAGTTGGTCACTCCAGGGCACTATCAGAGATTTCCCGAATAGAATGTGGGCTTTGAAGCGTTCCGTCGCGTTCGCTTGGCCACAGTGGCGTCCCAACCCCACTGTGGCGCTCCTCCTGGCGGGTCTCTGGGTGCTCCATGACTCCGCCCCGCCTGCCTCGGCACAGCTGGTCGGCCCTCCGGTTTCCGGGTACGTTCACGACATCTGGACGACGCAGCACGGCCTTCCGCAGAACCAGATCCGAACCATCGTGCAGACCCGCGACGGATACCTCTGGATTGGCACCGGCAGCGGGCTCGTGCGCTTCGACGGCGTCGAATTCACGGTCTTCGACGTGACGACCACCCCGGAGCTGCCAGCGAACTGGATCTCCGCGCTTTACGAGGATCGAGACGGTGCACTGTGGATTGGCACGGACGCCGGCCTGGTTGTCTATCTCGACCGCACCTTCGCCCGACCGCAATTCGATATCGATACCGGGGACAACTACGTCCACGCAATCGAGCAGGATGCCTCGGGTCGTCTCTGGGTCGCGATTGGCGGGCAGGTCCTGTGTCGCACGGGCGATCAATGGACGAAGCTCTCGCTCGGTGACGTCCGTGCGACCGGTCTCCTCGTGGATCGTGACGCGCTCTGGATTGGCACCACGACTGGCCTAATCGAGTGGCGCGGCCGAGTCGTCCGCACCATCACCACTCGTGACGGCCTTCCCGAGCAACCCGGCTGGATCGAGCCGCGGTATGCGGAGGAAGGCGGCCCGGTGTGGGTGCACACGCCGGGAGGGCTCGTGCTGGTCGATCGAGATACCAAGACCGTCGAGCGGGCGCCAGAGCCGCTCGCCCAGACGACCGTTCTTCAGATCCTGAAGGACCGAAGCGACCGGTTGTGGATGGCCGCGCGCGGCGCGCTGTTCGAGTACACGCAGACGGGGAAACTGATCGAGCACCCCGTAGCCGACCAGGCCGACGGCCAAGTCACGACGATGCTGCAGGACCGAGAGGGCCACTTTTGGTTCGGCATGTCCGGAGGACGCGGGGGGCTACATCGCCTCACACCGGAGCGGGTGACGGGCTTGACCCGCGAGCACGGATTGCCCTGTGACAACGTTATGTCCATCACCCAAGGCCCCGACGGCACGGTGTGGGTCGGTGTCCTCTGTGGCAAGGAAGGGGGACTGCTCGCCATCAAGGATGGCCAGATCACGCGCCACCGCAATCCGGACGTGGTGCCCGCGTCGCTGCTGGCGGACCCCGACGGCAGTGTGTGGGTGGGGACGTTTGGCGGTGAGCTGTTCCACGTCGTGGGGGGTGGTTTCACCCGCTATACCGTGCGCGATAGCGCGCTCGCGGGTGAGTACGTCGTCGCCCTGCATCGCGACCACGCCGGGGCGCTATGGATTGGGACGGATGGCGGCCTGCATCGCTACCACGATGGGCGGTGGGCCGAGTTCCGAACAACCGACGGTCTCGTGCACGACGACGTGCGCTTCATCACCACCGACCGCCGGGGAGCGCTCTGGATCGGCACCCGCGGAGGCGTCAGTCGATATGCTGGCGGCCGGTTCACGAACTTGACGACGGAGGATGGACTCCCACGTGGCGCCGTGCGTGCCATCTACATCGACCGGGAGGATACTGTTTGGATCGGCACTTACGGCGGCGGCCTGTGCCGGCTGAAAGACGGCCAGGTGACGCGCTTTGGCACCCTCGGCGGGCTTCTCGACAACGGCGTGCACCGCATCCTCGAGGATGATCAGGGCAACTTCTGGATGACCGGCGACCAGGGCATCCGCCGCGTCAGCCGCCGCGAGCTGAACGACTTTGCCGACGGCAAGGTGAAGCGGCTCAGCGTCAGCATCTACGACGAGCACGACGGGATGAAGAACGCCGAGGCGAACGGCATGGCACAGCCCGCCGGCTGGAGGATGCGCGACGGCAGCCTATGGTTCCCCACGCAGGGCGGTATTGCGCGGATCGATCCGGCGGCAGCCAAGCACACTGCCTCGCCGCCACCCGTCATCATTGAAGAGGTGCTGGTCAACGAGACGGCCTACGACACGCGCCGGCAAATCACGGCTCCTCCGGGATCAACCGAGCTGGAGATCCATTACACGGCACCGGCGTTCTCCCGGCCCGAGCAGATCCAGTTCCGATATCGTCTGGAAGGGCACGACACCGGGTGGGTGGATGCCGGCACTCGACGCGTCGCGCACTACGCGAACCTGGCGCCCGGCTCGTACCGCTTCCAGGTCGTGGCGCGCAACAGCGCGGGGCTCTGGAGCGAGACCGGGGCCACGACGGCGCTGGTGCTCCGGCCACATTTCTATCAGCGGCCAACGTTCTACGCCGTGATCGTGCTGTTGGTGGCGGCCGTCGGCTACCTGGTGTTCCGCCTGCGCGTCGTGCAGTTGCGCGAGCGCGCACGTTGGCTGGAGGCCGTGGTCTCCGAGCGCACCGCGGAGCTGGGCAGCGAACGTGAAGGTCTCGCCCTCGCGAATCAACAGATGAGCGAGACCAACGCGGAGTTGAGCGTCGCCAAGGAGGTGGTCGAAACGTCGCACGCGCACCTCGTCTCGGTGCTCGATCAGCTCCAGGTCGGCGTTATCGTGGTCGATCACCGTGAGCGGGTGCGCTTCGTGAGCCGGGCCACACAACGCCTGATCGGAGGGGCAAACGGCAGTGTGGACGGGCGCTCGCTCGATGAGGTGCTGCCGATCTCGGCGGAGGCCATGACGAAGGTGCGGACCGCCCTCCTGGCCCCGCGCGTCGGTGCGCGGGTGGCCGCCAGGCTGGCGCCGTCGTCTGGACCGTGCTACTGGACAGAGATCGAGGTGCGTATCGATCCACGCGACGAGCGACACCGCATCTTGTATCTGTACGATGTGACGGAAGCGTACGATCTCGAGCGGGCGGCCGGTCCCATGCGCACCGGCTCCAGTGGCACGCTCATCGGCTCGTCAGCCGCCATGCGGCTCGTGCACGCGCAAATTCGCACTATGGCTGGCGTCGATGCGACAGTGCTCATCGAAGGCGAGACCGGGACGGGCAAGGAGCTCGTCGCCCGATCGATTCACGAGGCGAGCAGCCGGCGAGCCCGCCAGTTCCTGGCGATCAACTGCGCCGGGCTCACCGAGTCGTTGCTCGCCAGCCAGCTCTTTGGCCACAAGCGCGGCGCCTTTACAGGCGCGGTCACCGATCACGTCGGGCTCTTCGAATCCGCGCAGGGCGGCACGCTGCTCCTCGACGAGATCGGCGACATGCCCATGAGCATGCAGACGCATCTGCTGCGCGTGTTGCAGGAGCGGGAGATCATTCGCGTGGGCGATTCCAAACCGCGGCCGATCGACGTCCGCGTGCTCGCGTCGACGCACCGCAGCCTGGAGGCGGAAGTCTCCGCCGGCCGATTTCGTGAGGATCTCCTCTACCGCATTCGCGTGACGCGTATCCTGCTACCCCCGCTACGGCTCCGCACCGAGGACATTCCCCAACTCACGACCGCGCTCATCTCGCAGTTCTCCACGGCGCACGGGAAGTCTGTGAAAGGGATCGCCCGGGAGGCGATGGATCAGCTCCTGAGCCACCGGTGGCCGGGGAACGTCCGCGAGCTTCGGTCGGCGATCGAGTGGGCGGTGATTCGCGCCGCCGGTCCCGTGCTCAAGCTCGCGGATCTCCCACCGGAGCTGTCGCCGAACGGCATGCCACGGTCGCGTACGTCGATGCCGGAGAGCGAGCGCCGGCTGCTCATCGAAACGCTCAACCGCACGGGCGGGAATCGCAGCGTGGCGGCACGCCTGCTCGGTGTCAGCCGCGCAACGCTGTATCGCCGGCTCGCCGCGCTCGATGAGGGCCGACACGAAGGTGCGGATCCCCGTTAGCCCCCCACGGGAGGGCGCGCTCGCCGACTCGCCCGCCGACCTGTCCACCGAAGCGCGCAGCGCGAAGGCGGACAGCCCATCTAGCTCCAAGAACTGTCTCAATCCTGTCTCGCCGGACACTGTGACTGCGACAGGTCTGTGACGGCCGGCGTCTCAGTCGTTCGGCATCCCTTGCCGCGACGTCCCGATACTTCTTGTAGTTTCAATCGGTTCCCGCGATCGTCGCCGATGGCACGACTCCTGGTATGCGGACTAGACACGGGTGCGGATGACGTTCACCGATAGGCCGGCTGCGCCGAGGCCGACGTCTCACAAAGCAGGATGGAACCAACGAGAGAGGCAACCGCGAGCCTGCTCGGCGAGTCGGCCGCGATGCGCCTCGTACGCCAGCAGATTCGGCTGTTGGGTCCGGTTGACACGACGGTCGTCATCGAGGGGGAGACAGGAACCGGCAAGGAGCTCGTGGCCCGAGCGATCCACGAGGCGAGCCAGCGGAGACACCGGCCCTTCATCCCCCTCGGCATCGCCGGGCTCGCCGAGCTGCTTGGAACACGCCGATGGCTCGAGTACGCGCCCGGCGTGTTCAGCGGCGCGGCGGCAGACGATGGACGTCTGTTCGACCAGGTACGGGGCGGCACGCTGCTCCTGGACGAGCTCGGTGACATGCCGGCGAACATGCAGACTCACCTGCTCCGAGTGCTGCGAGAGCGCGAGAGTCTGCGCCTCGGCGAGTCCACACGGTGGCCGAGCGACGTCAGAGTGCTCGCAACTACTCACCGCAATCTCAGTCAGGAAGTTGCTGCGGGACGGTTCCGGGAGGATCTTCTCTATCGCCTCTGGGGTGCGCGAATCATCCTGCCACCGCTGCGACGGCGGCGCGACGACATTCCACTGCTGGCCGCTGCCTTCTTGGGTCGCGCCGCGGTCAAGCACCGGAAGGCCGTCGATCTCATCGGCTCGGAGGCAATGGCGCGGCTGTTGGCCCATCGCTGGCCGGGCAACGTCCGCGAGCTGGAGTCGACGATCGAGCTGGCCGTCGTCCGCGCGACCGCTCGAACGATCGGCGTCGCCGACCTGCTACCGGAGCTCGCCGGCGATACGGTCCCACCGCCGCGGCCACCGATGTCCGAGCTCGAACGACAGCGGGTGCTCGACACGCTGAAGCAGACCGGCGGTAATCGCAGCCTGGCCGCGCGCCTGCTTGGCATGAGCCGCGCCACGCTCTACCGCCGCCTCGCGGCGATGGGCAACGAGAACAACAGGTAGCCGGCCCTACCCTTCGGTGTCTCAGAAGTGTCTCAGCGGACACCCGCACTGCGACAGCATCGATACGGTCTCTGTCTCAGACTCTCGTAGCACCCTTCGCGGAGTACCACTCTCAAAGCGCTCATACTCAGTGCCTTGAGAGCTAATCGTGGAGTTTGGCATGGTTCCTGGTCTATCCCCGCCAGCCGTGATCGCGCGCGAGGAGGGCGCTTTTGCCGTTCCGACGCGCAAGGAACCAGACACGAGGCATGACCATGCGTCACCCACGGACTCCCAAGTCGACAGGCATTATTGTCGCCGCCATGATGGCGGTCGTCTTCCTCCTCACAGCACCTCGCGCGCAAACGCAGGAGCCGCCGCCGCAGCAGCCCTGGCCGGCCTGCGATGCCCGGGCGTTCCTTTTCCAGAGTGGAGGGACCCCGCCCACGACTGTGCAGGCGATCGACTTGGTGACCGGTGACGACGACCCGATTCTGAGTCTCACCGGATGGAACATCAACGCAGTCGGATACCACATCCTCGATGACTTGATTTACGGCTGGAACAACGTTCCGGAAACGCCAGCCACGCGTGGCGTGGTCAGTGTGGGAAGTGACGGCAGCGTCGTCGCGCACGGCATTCCCGACGGTTGGCCCACGAATTCTAATGGCGTTCCTGCGAACACCGTCATAGGCGAGGTTGACGAGAACGGGCAGTACTGGGTCATCACTGCTGGAGCCAGTTACCCTGGAAACCAGTGGGTTCAGATCGACCTCGCACCTGGATCCCCGACCTTCAATCACGTCATCGACACTGGTCCGGTCAGTGGGGCAGGTATCGAGAACTTCACCTGTGGATGCGACTGGGTGTTTGTCCCCGGAGGCGGGGACTTCCTTTACCGCGTAATGAACGGTGACACCGAGTCGGTGCTCTACAGCTTCAATCGGACCGACCATACGTGGGAGAACCGTGGTACGCTGGGGGCCCTCTCGGACAACCTATTCGGGGCCTTCTTTGCCGATGCCGATGGATTTCTGTATCCCTCGAGCAACGTCACGGGAATCATCTCGCGCGTCGATGTCCAGAACGTCACGGGAACATTCTTCTCGGACGGCCCAACGGCAGCCGGCAACGATGGCGCCCGCTGCTTCAACGCCCCCGTCCCAATCGACTTTGGCGACGCTCCCGACGCGTCGTACGCCACGCTGCTCGCATCCGATGGCGCCCGCCATGGTCTCGCCGGCTGGAATTCCGGGGATAACACTGCACCGTTGATGCTCGGGACCACGGTCGATCACGAGGCCGAGGGCCAACCCTCGCCTGGCGCCGACTCGGACACGGACGACGGCGTGACCGACCCGATTCAGGTGATTGCCGGCGAGCCGACCACGGTGGCGGTCACGGTCACGAACACCAGCGACACAGTGGCCACACTGGCCGGCTGGATCGATCTCGACGGGAGCGGCGCCTTCGATCCCGGCGAGCGTGCGGTTGAGTCGATCCCTGCCGGCTCGGGCACCACGGCCGTCGATCTGATGTTCCCGGCAGGCACCACGAGCACTGACGCATTCGCCCGGTTCCGCATCTTCTCCGGCGAGGTGACGGACCCGCTCCCGACCGAGGCCGCCTCCGGCGGCGAGGTCGAGGACTACCCGGTGCTGGCAGGACGGGTCCAATACGAGAAGACCGTGACGAATGACGACGCCACGGAGCTCGAGCCTGGTGACTCGTTCACCTACACCGTGACGGTGTCCAACGTGGGCTCGGTGCCGCTGACCAACCTCTCGTTCACCGACGATCTCTCCGGTGCCCTCGACGGCGATGCCACCTACAACGACGACGTCGACGCCAGCGTGGGAGATGCAGAGTTCACAGATGACGCCATCACCTGGTCGGGGTCTCTCGACCCCGGTGACACTGCCACCATCACCTACTCGGTGACCATCAATGACCCACCCGCGGGTGACGCCATCATCGCCAACGGCGTCCTCGGCGAAGGTCCCGGCTCCAATTGCGCGACCTCGCCTGCAACGGATCCGGCCTGCGTCACGCAGGTGCCCCAACCGCAGCTCAGCGTCGCAAAGACCTCCGATGGTGGGGACACGGTCCAGGCCGGCGACGTGGTCAGCTACGAGCTCACCATCACCAACACCGGGCCGGCCGAGGCGTTCAATGCCGTCGTGTCCGACGACCTATCCGGTGTGTTGGACGATGCCATCTTCAACGATGACGCCAGTGCCACCTCCGGCACGGTGGTCTTCGACCCCGACACCCAGCAGCTCTCCTGGGGCGGCCCGCTGGCTGCGAACGGCGGAGCGGTGACCATCACGTATTCGGTGACCGTGAACGGCGCGGACGCGCTGGGCGACGGCATACTGGAGAACGCGGTCACGGGGCCGGGCTGTGACGACCCGGACGCAACCTGTGAGACGGTGAGCCAGATCGAGGCATGGACGACGACCAAGACCTCGAGTCCGGAAGGCACCGTGGTGGCGGAGACCGTGGTCTCCTACACGATCGCAGTCGAGAACACCGGCGCCGTCGATCTGACAGATATCTCCTTCAGCGACGACCTGACGGCCGTGCTCGACGATGCGCTCTTCAACGACGACGCCGACGTCGGGGAAGCTACCTTCAGTGAGCCGACGGTGACCTGGACGGGCAACTTGGCCGTCGGCGCGACGGCGACCGTGACCTATTCAGTCACGGTGCGCGCCAACGAGGAGCTGGCGGACGGCGTGCTTGCCAACGCCGTGACCGGCGCGCCGAACTGTCCCGCCCCCGCGATCACTGACCCGAATGATCCGGCCTTCAACCCCGATTGCGTCAGCGTCAACGAGGTGGGCGCGTGGGAGGCGCAGAAGACATCGGATGCCACCGGACCGGTGGGATCGGGTGATGTGGTGACGTATACGGTCACCATCACCAACACGGGCGGCGCTGACTTCGTCAGTGACGGCGCCGCGCTGAGCGTGAGCGACGACCTGTCAGGTGTGCTCGACGAGGCTACGTTCAACGACGATCTGAGCGCGACGGCCGGCCAGGCAACGTTCGCCGCGCCGGCGCTGACCTGGACCGGCGACCTCCTGGTGGGCGAGTCGGCGGTGGTGACCTACTCGGTGACCGTCAATCCGCCGAGCACCACGGCCGACGGCGTCCTCCTCAACGCCATCGTCGGCCCCCCGAACTGCCCCGATCCAGCGGTGACCGATCCGGAGGATCCCGCCTTCGTGCCCGAGTGCGCGTCGATCATCGGTGGGCCGCCGCCGCTCATGGAGCTCGACATCGCGATCACGCAGACAGTCGATGTCGAGACCGGCTCCTGCGCGGTGCCGGACGATGAGGTCGAGTTCGTCGTGTCGGCGCAGAACCTCGGGCCGTCGGATGCCACGAACCTGGTGGTGAACTATGTGCTGCCCGAGGGCCTCGCGTTCGTCGCCGCCTCGCCGTCGGTCGGCGCCTACGATCCGGAGGCCGGCACCTGGCAGATCGGCGTTCTGGCGGCCGGGGCCGCTGAGCGTAGCCGCCTCGAGCAGGCGCACGTGGCCACGTTGCGCGTGGTCGCCATGGTCCTCGAGCCGGGGAGCTTCTCGGCTGAAGCCGCGGTCGGCGGTGTCGAACCGGCGGACGTCAATCCGGACAACAACGCCGCCACCGCCACACTCGACGGCTGCGGCACCGACGTCGAGGCCACCGAGATCTGGTGGGGCTACAACCCAGACCACGACACCTTCGACTTCTACGTCACCATTCGCAACAACGGCCCGCAGGTCACCGACGGGCCCATCACGGTGACGATCCCGCTCCCCGAGGGCATCACCTTCACCATGGCGGAGCCCGGCTGGGCCTGTGAGGTCGAAGCCGAGACCAACACCGCCGCCTGCACGCGCTTCGATCTCGCGATCGAGCCTGGCGAGTCCATCCGGTTCGCCCTCTGGTCGCAGGGGGAGACGCCGGATGCGGTGACCGTCGCGGCGCACGTCACCTATCCGCCGGATATCGATCCGGGGAACAACGTCATCACCCTCGATGACTGCTGTGGGCGCGTCGCCGAGGCCCGCGCGGCCGAGCAGGCTGCGGCGCCGGCCGATATCGCGATCACGCAAACGAGCGCCGTCACCACGGTCGATCTCGCGCGCCACGTCACGTACACGGTGGGCGTGCGCAATCTCGGCGCGGAGACGACGCCGGCCATCCGGCTCTCCGACGTGCTCCCCGCTGGCGCCACGTTGGTCTCGGCGACGAGTCCGCAGGGCACCTGCCACGCCAGCCCCAATCAGGCGGTACTCGCATGCACGCTCAATGCGCTGGCCGTCGAAGAAACCGCCGAGGTCACCGTGACGCTCGAAACGCTCCGGACCGGTGCCCTCACCCACATCGTCTCGGCCACCGGCATCGTGCCGGACCCGGCCGTCACCAACAACCAGGTGAAAGAGACCACGCTGCTCCCGCCTGACCCGGCGCTCGATCCCGAAGGCACCGGCGTGCCCACCGCCTGGCGCACCCGCTACGGCCTCGAGGGCGCGGACGCCGATGCCGCGGCCGACCCCGATGGCGACGGCGTCTCCAACCTCGACGAGTTCCTGCGCGGCACACATCCGCGCGGCTTCTTCCGCGGCCATTTCGCCGAAGGCGCTGTCGGCTTCTTCCAGACCGACCTCGGCCTCGTCAATCCGACCGACGAGGCGACGGAGGTCGTGCTGTCGTTCGTCACCGAGACGGGCGCGCATCTCACCCGCGCCCTCACGCTGGGGCCGGGCGCACGCACCACCGTCCCGCTCAACGCCGCCTTGGCCGGCTGGAACATCGCCGCCGCCACCTTGGTGGAGAGCGACCGCGCGGTCGCGGCCGACCGGCTCATGACCTGGCCCGCGGCCCAATACGTCCACGACACCATGGCCGAGGGCGTCGTGGTGCCGAACTACGGGAGCTCGCTCGAGACCGCCGTCGCCGCGCCCTCCCCCACGTGGCATTTCGCCGAAGGCGCCACGGCCGGCCTCTTCGATCTCTATTACTTGCTGCAGAACCCGGAGGACCGCGATGTCACGGCGACGATCCAGTATCTGCGGCAGGGGGACACCCCGGTCACGCGGAGCTACGTGGTGCCGGCGCAGAGCCGCCGCACCATCTGGGTCGATGCGGAACCGGGGCTCGAGGAGGCGCTCGTGGCCGCCAGCATCACCGCCGACGCGCCAATCGTCGCCGAGCGGGCGATGTATTTCAGTCCGCACGACACCTTCGGCCTCGCCGGGCACGCCGCCGCCGGCGTGGCGGCACCGTCGCCCACCTGGCATTTCGCCGAGGGGGCGACCGGCGCGTTCTTCGATGCCTTCCTGCTCTTCGGCAACCCGGAACCGGCGCCGGTCACCGTCGAGGTGCAGTATCAGCTCCCCAGCGGCGAGGTCCTCGCCAAGACCTACGTCGTGCCCGCGCAGCAGCGGCTCACGGTGTACGTGGATGCCGAAGATCCGGCGCTCGCCGAGACGGCCTTCGCGGCGTCGGTGACCGCCAGTGCCCCCATCGTGGCCGAGCGGGCCATGTGGTGGCCGGGCCCGACCGCCGGGCAGTGGACCGAAGCCAGCGCCACGCTCGGCGCCACCGCGCCCGGCGCGGCCTGGGCCATTGCCGAAGCGCGGGTCGGCACCGACGGCCGCACGGAAGACAGCGCGCAGCCGCTCCCGGCGGAAAGCTTCGTGCTGCTCTCGAATACGTCAGCCACGGCCGGCGAGGTCCGCGTGCGGCTCATCACCGACAGCGGCACCACGGTCGAGCGGACCCTCGACATCGCGGCGCATGCGCGGCGGACACTCGCCCTCGGCGTCGAGTGGCCGGAGCTGGCGGGCCAACGCGCGAGCGTGGTGGTCGAGAGTCTCGACCCGGCGGTGCCGATCACCGTCGAGCACGCCTGCTACAGCTCGACTCCCGGCCGCGTGTGGATGGCGGGCGCCGCCGCCCGCGCCACACCGCTGCCGTAACGCACCGGGCGGGACGCCGTCCCGCCCACCAAGGTCCGGACCGCCTGGCGTCGCACCCCCAGGACGCTTCGGAAGGGACAGGTCGGCACGCCGTAGCCCGTGTCGATCTGTCCCACCTGCTCGTCGGCTATGAACCAATCAACACGAGCGCTCCCAACCCCTCAGCCGTTCTCTGACGAGAATCTGTGCGGCTCGAAGAAAGAGCCGGACCGGCCCGGCCCGCCAGCGTGTAGGTATAATGTGAGAGGTGATGAGGCTGCCGCTCACGCAAACGACACCGCTCGTTCAGGAGCCCGACGGAAGCGTGCGCGTGCGCGGAAGCCGCGTCACGCTCGACACGCTCGTCGAGCTCTTTCGACAAGGGGCCACGGCAGAGCAGATCAACGACAGCTTGCCCTCTTTGTCGCTGCGCGATATCTATGGCGCGGTGGCCTACTATCTCGAGCACACGGTCGAGGTCGAGGCGTACCTGACGGCGCGCTGCGAGCGTGCGTCAGTGATTCGTCGCGAAATCGAATCTCATCAGGATGTCACCGGACTTCGTGAGCGTGTGCGCGCTCGCCGGGCCCGACAGGCGTCGCTGTAGCACTTCCGCGCTCGCGTGTCGATGCTTCCGCTCCTGATTGATGAGAACCTGAACCACCAGATCCTACGTGGTCTGCGGCTTCGTCTTCCGGCGCTGGACTACATCGTTGCTCAGAACGCCACCCTCCGTGGCGCGGCGGACGAAACCGTGCTCGAGTGGGCGGCCGAGCATGGGCGCATTCTGGTCACACACGATGTCAATACCGTTCCGAGGCACGCGTACGACCGTGTTCGGGCGGACCAGCCGATGCCTGGGGTCGTCCTAGTTCCCGGGAATCTCGGCGTCGGGCTCGCCATTTCGGAGCTTGCCACGCTGATTGAGTGCTCCACGACTGCAGAATGTGTGAACCAGGTGTTCTATCTCCCAATCTGAACGAAGGCCCCGTCGTCAGCCAGCCCACCGTTGCTCGCCTCGAAGACGCGGACGACAACGGCCATTCCGGGGACGTGCTTCGGCGGATCGCGAGGGCGCTCCACATGCGCTTGGAAATGCGGCCCGTTCCGAATCACGAGGCGGCGTAGCGGCGCCGCGCAATCTCCCGGCTCCACCACGGATCTCGCACGGCTCGCGTACCCAGCTTCCAACTGGCCGCGCAGCCAGTTCTTGCGGGCCGAGCGAGCGACAGCGAGTCGAGGGGCGACGCTCACTTGACGCACCGAAACTTGACTCGGGGAGTCAAGCTTTCGGCGCCTCAAAGGGTTGAAAATTCTGCCATCCTTCAGCGCAGTCCTATTGCGCAATTCGCCATCTTTCGGACGGCCTCATGAGTGCCCGCGAAGGATCTCCGCTAGATTTCGCCAGATCGTGACGGCGACGGTGACGGCATGGTCCTCGCACCACTGAGGCGACAACCATGTCTCACGTCGTGTACGACGACGGCCTGCCGATGATGGCGGCCCTTCGCCAATGTGTCTATATCACTAGACAGATCCGCCCAAGCCTCTATATCATGAAGGCATGGACCGGCACGGACCTCGTGCGGCACCTGGTGAGCCTCGGGTGCCGGAAGGTCCGGCAGAAGGGCTCGCATCTGCGTGTTGCGTGTGGACCGTGCGTGACGACGGTGGCGGTCCATGCCGGAGAGACACTGCCTCCTGGAACGTTGCGCCAGATCGTGCGTGACCTGGCGCCCTGCTTGGGGAAGGACTGGTTGCCATGAAGACGTTGACGGTGCGCTTTGCGTTGGACGAATCGGGGCACTGGATCGCCACTCTCCCGCGCGTGAAGGGGTGCCATAGCTACGGCCGCACGCTCGAGGAGGCCGAACGGCGCATCCGTGAGGCGTTGGAACTGTTTCGTGATGACGTGGATACGATTGCGTTCAAGCCCGACGTGCGCCTGCCAGCGGTGGCGCGGCGGGTCGTGCGGCAGGCTCGGGTGGCGCGAAAACGGGCCGCCGAGCAGCAGGCGTCCTCCGCGCAGGTTGCACGTCAGGCGGTTAAGCTCCTCACCGAGCGATTGCACCTGA
Source organism: Luteitalea sp. (assembly GCA_009377605.1). Lineage (NCBI taxonomy): Bacteria > Pseudomonadati > Acidobacteriota > Vicinamibacteria > Vicinamibacterales > Vicinamibacteraceae > Luteitalea > Luteitalea sp. Next base: position 6,444 of record WHTT01000015.1, on the reverse strand, counting down.
GCCGGCGCGACGCTGGAAGGCTACTCGCTCTCTCGCATCAGCGCGTCCAACAGCTCGCCCGCTAAACTGACAGGCGTCCTTCTCTGAGCCCCGGCGCCCACTTGAGTTGATAGCCATAGCGCAGGCCGTTAGACGCCCATTGCGGTGTTGGCACCGGCGTCCGACCGAGTGTCTCAGTAGTGTCTCAGCGGACACCTGCCCTGCAACAGCACCGATACGGTCCTTGTCTCAGACCATCGTGATGTCTTTCGTGTGACATGCCCTTTAGACACTCATATCAAACAGATTGAGAGTCAATGCTGGAGTCTGGCATGGTTCGTGGTCTATCCGCGGCTGGCATTCTCGCACGCCAGAGGGCCGTGGTGCCCTCCCACACACGCCAGGTTCAACGAGGCATGGCCCTGCGTCACCCATTGATTCCCAAGTCGACCGGTATCCCTGTTGTATTGATCGCGCTGAGCGCCCTGTTCGCGGCGCCTCCGGCGCTCGCCCAGCCAGTCATCACCTGTGACAGTGACTCGTCGCTGTTCAACACGGCGTACGACGGGGCAGGCGGCAGGCTGCCGGTCGGGCAGACCGACGCCAACTGGGAGGTGGGACAGGGGACCTTCGACGGGGGACCGGCGAGCGTCGAGACGTGGATCCCGGCGTGGGTGGTCGGTCAGGCGGTCGGGGCCTGGACGCCGAGCCCATTTGGGAATGCCGACTGGATCGACTTCTATCCCGACGGCCGTCAGGGGGCGGCGAACGTCGATCACTACTTCCGCTATCAGTTCGAGCTGGATCCTTCGGTGGATCCTGCGACGTTTGGGATCGGCATCGATTTCTATACCGACAACTCCGTCCAGGAGGTCTACATCAACGGTGCGCCGCAGAGCACCGTGCTGCCGCCCGGCACGATCCCCCAGAATCCGGACGATCCCTATTTCTATGGAGGGTTCGCCCAAGGCAATCAGGCATCCCTCTTGTTGACGTCCGGCTGGCAGACGGGCGCCAATGAGCTCGTCATCCACGTCTCGAGCGGGCCGGGATGGGTGGGCCTGCTCGCGCAGATCACCGCAACCGGGCTGTGTCCGCCGCAGTCGGCATTGGACTGCGGCGGCGATACACCAATCACCATCTCGGGCAATGCTCAGGCGTGGACGCCTGACAGCACCTGGCAAACGGTTTCCGGCAATTCACCCGTGCTGGCGATCAACGCGCCGGAGGGGCAGGGCGTGCAACTGTTCTCGGCGCAGAGCAACATTCTGACGTTGGACATGTCCACCCTCGTTCCCGAAGGTGAAGTGGTGACGCTCCATGTCGGTGAACCGGCTGGGTTCGAAGGAGAAGTGATCGTTGAGAGCTCGGTAGACGGGGTCACCTTTGGCGGTGCCGTCACCTCGACGGTGGGGGCGGTGCTGCCGGCCATCGTGGCCGAGCGGGCCATGTGGTGGCCAGGGCCAACCGCGGGACACTGGACCGAAGCCAGTGCCACGCTCGGGTCCACGGCCGCCGGCGCTTCCTGGGCCATTGCCGAAGCGCGCGTCGGCACCGATGGCCGCACGGAAGCCGACGACCCGGCGCTTCCCTCGGAAAGCTTCGTGCTCATCGCGAACGCCTCGGCCACGGCTGGCCAGGTGCGCGTCCGCCTCATCACGGACGATGGCACGACCCTCGAGCGGATCGTGGAGGTGGCGGGCCACGCGCGGCGCACGCTCGCCCTCGGCGTCGAGTGGCCGGAGCTCTCGGGCCAGCGTGCGAGCGTCGTCGTCGAGAGTCTCGACCCCACGGTGCCGATCACCGTGGAGCACGCGTGCTACAGCTCGATTCCGGGTCGCGTGTGGATCGCCGGCGCTGCCGCGCGCGCCACGCCGCTCCAGTAGGGCGCGCTCGCCGGGGACTAGTAGGGCGCGCTCGTCGGGCGCCACGGGGACGGCCGCCACGGCGAGGCGGCCCTGCCAGAGACGACAAGTCCGGACCGCCTGGCGTCGCACCCCCAGGGGCGGTTCGGAAGGGGACGGGTCGGCACTCCGTAGCCGGTGTCGATCCGTCCCGCTATATCTGGATATCTGGCGAGCCTCTGTCAAACATCGCCGTGCTGGAGAGAGCCCATGTGGAAACGAGATGAGAAGACACCGCAGCCGCCGACGGGCATCACGCCGACAAAGGGCCCGTCGCGAACCATGAACCCGCCCGCACCAGCGTCGCAGGCCTCTGTAGGAAGGGATACCGTGAACATTGGGAAGTCGGTCGTGATCAAAGGCGAGCTGAACGGCAGCGAGGATCTCACCATCGAGGGCCAGGTCGACGGCAAAATCGAGCTGCGAGAGCACGTCCTGACGATTGGCGCGAACGGGAAGATCACGGCGGAGGTCTTTGCGAAGGCGATCATTGTCCTGGGCGAGGTGGTGGGTAACATCACCGCCTCGGAGAGGGTGGACGTCCGGGACAAGGGTTCCGTCGATGGCGACATTACGTCCCCGAAGGTGGCGATTGCCGAAGGGGCGCATTTCCGCGGCAGCATCGACATGCAGCGTGGGCCGCGCGCGGTCCCGCGGCCGGCCGAAGTCAAGCCTGCGCCCGTTGTCGCCGGGGCGACTGTTGGGGCGAGCAGCGCCGCTCTCAAAGCGTAGAGCAATCGGAAGCCATGAGCGTGTGAAGGCGGGCGGGGTGCGTTTTTCTACGGAAACGAGGCACGGTGGCTGGTCCGAGTTCTCAGTTGAGGGCGTTTACTGATCGTCTCGTTGGCTGGACGCGTCGCGGCGCAATTGCTGCGCGGAACGGCAACGACCCCTGGGCCTCGTCCGCCGCGCCCCGAGTACAGACGCAGGCGTTGACGCGTTTCTTGGCGTGTCTGTCCTCGCGCGAGGCGCCGGTGCTGTTGGACCTCGGTCCGGTGGTGGGGTCAAACGTCGCGTTCTTTGGCGAGCAGCTCGGGTGCAAGATCTTCGTGGAAGATATCCACGAGGATCTCGACCGCTTCGCGCGTAGCGGAACGGGCGAAGACATCCCTCGGTTCCTGGCCCGCCGATTCAATCGACCGAGCGAGAGCATCGACGGCATCCTCTGCTGGGACCTCTTTGATCACCTCGACAAGCGTGCGGCCGATGCGCTGGCGCGCGAGCTGGCGCGGCTCCTCAAGCCCGGGGGTGCGTTGCTGGCGTTTTTCGCCACGACACGCGACGCGACATCCGCCTACAGCAAGTTCATCGTTGTCGATGACAGGACCCTCCACCATAACTCCTACACGGCCGCGCCCCGTGACCGGCACGTCTTGGCGAGCCGGGACATCGATCGGCTGTTCGACGGTCTGAACGTGTCGCACTCGTGCCTGCTGCGTACGCGCATGCGGGAGATGTTGTTCCGGAAGCGGTTGCCCCTCGACGCGACGGCGAAGGCGCCGTCCCCGGTTCGAAGACAGCGGCCGGTGAACGGTCGTCCCGCGCCGGCGTCCGCGTCGCTGAATCTTGCGGTGCACCGGGCCAACGCAGGTTTGCGCCCGACATCGTCCAACGGGACCCCCGCCGTGAATGGCGTCGAGCCGCGGAGAGGCGCAAGCCGTCCGCTTCCGCTAAAGGCCAAACCCGAGAAGGACAGCCTGAGGCCGCGGCAGACGAAGGTTCGAGGTTCGAGGTAAGTACGGTGTGACCTGCGAGGAATCGCTGGAAAGTCCTGACAGCGAGCCGTTCATCACGGCAGTCCGCATTGGTCGCCTGCTCTGCTAGAGTGTGGAGGGAGCAGCACCTCGAATCGCCGCCACTTGCTGCTCATAGGACAGTCTTCCCCTGGCGCAGTTCTTTTTCCATCGTTCGCCATCGATGTTTGATTGTGATTTCGCTTGACTACTATCCTCACTGGCTGTAGAAAGCTTTCTTTGGGTTTCGAGTAACCGCTGGCCCGCAGGAGGACATCGTGAGACAAGCGTTGGGTAGCTCGAACCGTTCCGCGCTGGCAGTCGCTGCGCTGATCTCGATCGCCGCCGGCTCGGGATGCAGCCGCAACGATAGTGATTCCAGTGCCGCACAGCAGAAGGGAGCCCCGGACATCGCCCTACGCGAGTACGAGCCGCGCTCCATGCTCGTTACTGATGAAACGAACGTTCCGAGAGCGCGATATCCCGCCATCGACAATCACAATCACTTACGCAACGCGGAGCCGGCGGAGGCCATTGCGGTGATGGACCAGACGGGCGTCGCGCAGGTGGTCAATCTCGACGGCGGTTTTGGCGAAGATCTGGTTCGGGCCATCGAGCGATTCGACAAGCAGTACCCGGGGCGCTTTCTGACCTACGCCCGGCCGGACTGGAGCAAGGTCACAGAACCGGACTTCGGTGTGCAGGCTGCTGCCGAGCTCGAAGCCGGTGTGAAGGCCGGCGCGCGCGGCTTGAAGATTCACAAGGGTCTCGGACTGCAGTTGACCGACGCCCAAGGCAAGCTGATCGCGGTCGACGATCCTCGACTCGATCCGCTCTGGGCGAAGGCTGGCGAGCTCGGCATTCCCGTCGAGGTCCACATTGGAGACCCCGCGGCCTTCTTCACGCCGCTGGATCGCTTCAACGAGCGATTCGACGAGCTGCAGTCCCGACCGGAGTGGCTCTTCTATCCCGACTATCCGTCGCTCGAGGAGATCGTCAAGCAGGGAGAGCGCGTCGTCGCACGCCATCCGAAGACGATATTCATCGGTGCGCACATGGGCTGGTATGCGGAGAACCTGGTCGTGGTCGGCGCCATGCTCGACAAGTATCCCAACTATTACATCGACATCGATGCACGTCTCAGCGAGCTGGGCCGTCAGCCGTACACGGCGCGTCGCTTCCTGATCAAGTATCAGGATCGGGTCTTGTTCGGCACGGATACGCCTCCGCGCACGGATGCATACCGGTTGTATTGGCGCTTCCTCGAAACAGACGACGAGTATTTCGACATCGCGGAGAGCCATCACCGCCAAGGCCGGTGGATGGTCCATGGGCTCTATCTGCCGGATGAAGTGCTCGAGAAGTTGTATTACAAGAATGCGCTCAAGCTCATACCTGGCGCCTCGATCGAGGGTTTCAAACAGTCGAAGTAGAGGGTAGGGCGGGGCTTTAGAGCGTGAGAATGATGTGGCCGTAGCGCAGGCCTTCAGGCCTGCCAACGCCACAGTGGGCAGGCCTAAAGGCCTGCGCTACGTAATACGTACGTCGGAAACACCCCGTTCACATTGTCACCCTTATCACCCCATCACCTTAGCACCCTTAAGAGCCGTGCCACCGTGGCCGCCATCGCTTCGCGGCCGGACGCGGTGTACTTGCGAGGGTCGACCACGTCGGCGTCGGCGGCCAGGAGCTCTCGAACGGCGCCAGTGAACGCGATGTTGAGCGCGGTTCCAATGTTGATCTTCACGAGGCCCGCAGCGACGCCCCTCACGAGCTCATCGTCTGGCACTCCAGACGACCCGTGCAGCACGAGCGGAACCGGCACCGCGTTCCGCAATTCCTCGATGAGCACATGATCCAATCGAGCGCTTCGGCTCGTCATCGCATGCGTGCTGCCCACCGCCACCGCTAACGCATCAACGCCGGTGGCACCAACGAACCGACGCGCCTCGGCCGGTTGGGTTCGAACGCCCGGAGCATGCGCTCCTCCCTTGCCGCCGACCTCACCGAGCTCCGCTTCCAGCCAGAGCCCATGGTGATGCGCCCAGTCAACGGCCGCCCGCGTTGCCGCCACGTTCGCGTCGTAGTCGAGCGTGGAGCCGTCGTACATCACCGAGCTGAATCCCGCCTCGACCGCACGCCGCAGCAGCGCCTCGTCGTCGACATGGTCCAGATGCAGTGAGACCGAGACTCCCGCCGCCCGCGCGACGGCCGCCGACGCAGCCGCGATGGGCTCGACGCGACCATGATGGAACTTCACCGCGTTCTGGCTGATCTGCAGGATCACCGAGGCACCCACCCGCTCCGCGCCGGTCACGATGGCCTCGGCGTGCTCGAGGGTGATGACGTTGAACGCCGCGACTCCACGGCCGGCATGGCGGGCGTTGTCGACGATCTCTTGCGTCCGGACGAGTGGCATGGCGTTTTGCCCGTATTGTAAAGCATTGACAAGCAAACATAATTATGATTATTGTCGTTGGCTGTAACACTCCTGTGCCACCCGCTCCCCGTCGCCACCACCGGGGCCAGCCTGGAACGACCTCGGTTACGGCGATCCACCTTACTGCAGGTGGGGAACGCGCGTCAGTTTAGAAGGGGGAGATTTAACGTGAAGGCGCCGACAACGAAATGGAGCGCCATGGGCGCTCTTCTAGGTGGACTCGTGGTTGTGTGCGTCGTGGCGGCTTCGGCGAGCGCCCAAGTCCTCTACGGCGGACTGGTGGGTAGTGTCAGGGACAGCTCGGGGGCTCCTGTCCCCGGCGCCACCGTGACGGCCACCAACACGCAGACGGGCCTCGTGCTCGAGGCCGTCTCCAACGAGGCCGGCA